>DATLUW010000575.1:0-4008 GCA_035577825.1 Actinomycetota bacterium
CCGAGCAGTTCCGGGCCTACCAGGACGCCGGCGTGTCGCTCCTCGTCCTCGACCTGGCGTTCGTGCTGCCAGACGTCCTCGACACCATGGACTGGCTGGCGGAGGAGGCCGTCCCGCTGCTCGGCTAGCGTTCGGCCGGCGCGTCCGGCTGCGGCTCGGCCCGCTCCCGTTCGAAGGGAGTGGCGCCGTTGGGCTGCGACCCGGCGCCTTCCGGACCCGCCGAAGAGCGCTCTTCAGTGGCCTCGCGCTCGTCGGCCGTCGCCGCGTCGCGTTCGACGACGTCGCGGATGCGTTCGCGTTCGGCGAGGTCGGCGCTTTCGGCCTCGGCCTCCGACTCGCCCGCGAACCGGACGTCCACCGACTCCTCCGGACGGCGTTCCTGCGCGATCGCCGCGCGCCGGTACGAGCGCATGTCGGCCTCGGAGAGCGGGGGCTGGACCAGGCTGCGCGGCCACAGCCGCTCCTTGCGCACGACGTTCACCTCGGCCGCGTACAGCGTGATGGTCGCCCCGAGCGCCATCCACGCGAGCAGCCCGATGACGATCGCGAACAGTCCGTAGATCTGGCTCGCCGACTTCAGTTGGTTCCCGACGATCAGGCCGCCCAGCATCTGCAGGAGCAGCCACGCCACCGCCGCGAGCGCCGCGCCCGGGAACACGTCCCCCCACGACAGCTTGCGCGCGGTGAGGATCCGGAACGCCACCAGGAACACCCCGAGGTTCAGCACGAGCGAGAGCGCCAACCCGAACGTGAGCCCCAACGTCCCGCCCGACGCCGCGGCCGTGAGCCCGGCGTTGACCGCCGAGACGACGCTCGCCGTCCCCAGCAGCACGAGCATGAGCAGCGCGCGGATGCGGGTCTTCACGAAGTTCGGCCGGTCGCGCCGCGGCACGTCCCAGATCTTGTTCATCGCGTTCTGCATGGCGTTCATCACGCCGAGGCCGGCCCACAGGGTCACCAGCACCGCGACGAGGAGCGTCAGGCCGTCGCCGTGCAGCGCGCCGAGGTTCTTCTCGATCTCGTCGCCGATGATCGGGAACTGGGCGAGCGCCGAGTTGAGGATCTTGTGCTGCAGCTCCGGGTTGTCCTGCAGCACCAGACCCAGCACCGTGACGAACACCAGCAGTAGCGGGAACAGTGAGAAGAAGCCGTAGTAGGCGACGAGCGCCGCGAGGTTCCCGGCCTGGTCGTCGCCGAACTTCTTCACCACGGCGAACGGGAACCCGAGCACCACGTGCCGGCGCTGGAATGCGTCGACCCGGCGGACCGCGCGATCGATGACGTTCACGTGATGAGCGTTCCCGCGGACCGGATGGATGCAAACGAACGGGCGGCGGCCGCCGGGCGCGCCCCGGCGCGTGGGGACCGGCCGCGGCGGGCCGGGCAGGTCGTGACCGCGGCTAGGACGGATGCCCCGCCGGCTCGGGGGACCCCGGCTCGCCGGCGTCCATGATCTCCGGCTCCTCCGGGGAGCCGGACTCGACCTCGATGACCTCCGGCTCCCCCGTCGGCTTGACGAAGGCGTCGGGCCCGAGCCGCCGGTACCACATCAGCGTGGCCAGGCCGCCGAGCAGGAACAGCACGCCGGCCGAGATCATCAGGACGCGCGCGTTGTTCCCGCCGCCCCACGTCGGCAGCAGGACGAGGGCGGCCAGGATCCACGCCAGGTTGTAGGCGACGTCGAAGAAGCTGAACCCCCGGCCCCGGTACTCGTCGGGGAGCGACTGCTGCATGATCGTGTCGGCCGAGATCTTTCCGACGAAGTACGAGAGCGCCGCGACGAACGCGACGACCGACAGCCCCGCCGTCGTCTTCGCGCCGCCGAGCGCGACGAACCCGATGCCCGCGACCACCATGCCGCCGACGATCAGCCGCGGCGGCGCCACCTTGTCCTTCAGCACCTGCGCGACCACGAAGCCCAGCACCGCGCCCGCCGTCGCGGCGAGGCCGGCGATGATCACGGCGCTGTTCGACGACTTGCCGCCGAGGATGTCGCGAGCCTGCAGCGCGAAGACCAGCGCCCCGAACGACACCAGCGTCCGCAGCGTGAGGAACGACGTGACGCCGAGCGCGGCGGCGGGGCGCTTCCTGATCTGGCGCACGCCCTCGACGATGTCGTGGAGGATGCGGCGGACCTCCTGGCCGAACTTCGTCGTCGGGTGGCCCTCGGCCAGGTGCCGGGTCCGCGCCGCGAACATCGCGCCGATCCCGTACGCAACCGCCCCCAGCACGATGATCGCGGTGGCGGACACCTTCTTGGTGCCGACCACGGCGATCCCGGCCCCGATGAGCTGGAACACGGCCTGGCCGGCCTGCGAGATCGAGTTCCCCTGCAGGAGGTCGCGGCCGCCGAGCACCGTCGGCATCCCGGCGGACTTGATCGCGAGGACCAGCCGCGTGGAGGCGAGCGTGAGGATCAGCGCCACGATCAGGACAGGATCGGGCAGCGATGTCGCGAACAGCCCGATTACGAGGATCACGCCGGCCCGCACGCCGTTGGCCAGGGTCAGCAGGAACCGCCGCTCGAACCGGTCGATGATCACGCCCATGAACGGGCTGATCAGCATGTACGGCAGGTACGTCAACAGGACGAGCGTGATGATGTGCTCGGGCGAGCGCGCCTCGTCGAGCGAGAACCCCGCCTTGCCCCCGAACGCGATCGTCTTGGCGAGCGCCCCCTGCACGATGCCGTCCCCGAGCACCGCCAGGAACACGGCCCCCATCAGCGTCCCGAACGCCGCGTTCTGGAACAGCGACACCGACCGGCGGGCGAACGGCACCAGCACCGCCTTCCCCCGGTCGCGCCGCCGCGCCAGCAGGTGCAGCACGAACGCGGCGCCGCAGGCCACCACGATCGACGCCACCCCGTCGGCCACCGAGAACGGCGTCCGGTGCGCCGCCTTCACGAAGAACGCGGCCGTGATCGTCATCGCGAACGAGATGCCGGGCACCAGCGCGAACCGCGACGGGAAGTCGTCGAGCTGGAACCACCGCATTGCGATCAGCCCGGGCACCACCAGCAGGAACGCCAGCACCAGGAGCACGCGCAGGATGTGCAGCGGGTCCGAGAACCGCCCCGCCGGGCTGGCCAGCGCCCGCGCTTCCGCGACGCCGGCGGCGTGCCCGGCAGCCAGCGCCTGCTGGTCGACCGGCGCGAGGTTCGGTCCGGTGATGATCGCGACGTCCTTCGAGACGTGCGGGTACTGATCGCCGGCCTTCGCGTTCAGCGACCCCACGTTGAACCGGTCCACGAGCAGTGCGATCGGCGCCCGCTGGTACGGCGCGAGCTGGGTCTTCATCTCGTCGAAGAACCCGGCCGACACGCAGTCGTACACCTTCGAGAGCGGCACCGGCTTGCACTGCGACAACTTGATGTGGCCCGTTGGCTGCCCGGCCAGGAAGTCGTCGAGATCCCCGAAGTAGATCGCCGTCCGGAGCGCCTCGTCGCCCTCGAGACCGGACCGTGCCACGTTCGAGAAGGACTTCGCCCACCCCCACGCCTTGCGGTCGCCGTGCCGGTAGTCCACGACGAACACGACGGGGGTGTCCGGGTCGTTCGCGGCGATGTAGGCCTGCGCGGCGGCGAGCCCCGACCGCGTGCCCGAGTCGAGGAACCGCGCGGTGAGGTCGGTGTTGTTGTTCCAGTTCGACTCGCCGAACCCGCGCGCCATGATGAAGCCGAACCCGGCCAGGATCAGCACGGCCACCACGACGCCGACCGCCCTGTTCCGCTTCTGGGTCCAGCGGACGGCGACCCACGCGCCCATGCCCGTGAGCAGCATGATTGCGGTCGTCGTGTTGAAGAACCGGTAGTACGGGTACGTCAGCCCGCCGACCCAGCCGAGCAGGCCGAGCAGCGGGAGCAGCCACAGCAGCGACATCCGCGGGTACTCGTCCATCGGCACGCCCTGCTTGCGGGTCCGCCACGTCCGCACCGAGATCGAACCGATGGCGATGGCGATCAGCGGGCCGATCAGCGCGGGCTTCAGGCTCCCCACCCACTGCCCC
>DATLUW010000576.1:0-5968 GCA_035577825.1 Actinomycetota bacterium
AACGTCGAGGCCAGCCACTCGAACACCGGTTGGATCTCCGGCCATCCAGTCTTGGTCGCCGCCGCACCGAACAGCGTCACGGGATCGTCGTGCGACCACATGGCGCTTCGTGGACCGGCGTCGCCACTGTGCAGGGCGGTGTCCGCCTCGACCAGTCGCGGCATCGTCGCGGCCAGGAAGTCCTCGACCTCACTCATTCCGCCACCTCCTGTGGACCAGCGCGGCGGATCGAGCGTGCACCTCCACGCGCCGGTTGGCAACGCTGATGCGTCGGGTGGTCGACCTCCACGGCGGCGATCAGGAGAGCTGGGTCGTCGTCAGGCCGAAGCGGCCGAGAGCCAGGCCTCGAAGTCCGGGTCGTCCGCAGTTGCGCGCAGGCGGTCGAAGTGCTGGTTCGCGTACGCGACGAAGTCGACCTCGAGCTCGCTGATGCTTTGCTGCACGACGCCCCACATCGCCTCGCGGAAGTCGGACATGAAGCGCATGAGGCGGAGGTTCGCCACGTCGCGGTCGTCCGCGCCTCCGTCGAAGTACGCGTCGAGCAGCACCCGGTCCTGGGATTGATCGAGCTCATGGTTCACGCTGAAGTTCGCCAGGTCGAAGAAGCGGTCGCTCATGCCCGCGTACTCCCAGTCGACGATGCGGATGTGTTCGCCGTCGTCGATGAAGTTCGCGTTCAGCAGGTCGTTGTGGCCGGGAACGGTCGGCTGCTCACCGCGCGCGGTCTCGATCCGGCCTGCCACCTCGTGGGCCCAGTCGTAGTCGTCCGGCGGGTCGACGCCGTGCTCCGACGCGGTGTCGGCGTACGCCTCGACCACCCGGAACGAATCGAACCGCCCCGGGATCAGGGGCGCGTCGTGGATCGTGCGGAGCGTCTCGGCGGTGCGGGCGAGGTTCCGGGGCTGCCGCATCACGTCCGGCGGCACGGGCGAACCCTCGATGAACCGCGTGATCAGGCAGCCCGCGACGAACGCCACGACCTCCGGCCCCACCCCGATCGAGGCCGCCATGCGCGCCGCCGCCGACTCGACCTGCCGGTCGATCCCGAGCAGCTCGGTGTCCTTCCCCGGCGCGCGCACGACGACCGTCTCCCCATCACCGAACGTCACCTTGAAGTTGTGGTTCGTGATGCCGCCGCCGAGCGGCTCCATGTCGAACGAACGGCCGGGCCAGACGGTCGCGACGACGTCCTCGGGATCCACGAGGCGCATTCTCTCCCGCGGAACCGAGCGGAACGAGCACCCGGTCCCTGAGGACCCGCCCGAGCGGCACGACCTCGATACACTCGCTGTCGATGCGAGCTCCCCTGGTCGCCGTTCCCGCCTACCGGCTCCCCGCGGGCCGCGTGGCGCACTGGGATCAGGGAGGGTTCGCGGTTCCGGAGGCGTACGTCCGTGCAGCGCACCGCGCAGGGATTCGTGCGCTGATCGTGGCGGAAGCCGACCCCGACGCCGCGGTCGACGTCCTCGATTCCGTCGACGGGCTGATGCTCCTCGGCGGGGGCGACGTCGACCCCACGCTGTACGGGGCCGACCGCCACGAGAAGGTCTACGGCGTCGACCCGGTCCGCGATGCGGTCGAGATCGCGCTCGTTCGGTCGGCGATCGAACGCGGGATGCCGACGCTCGCGATCTGCCGCGGCCTCCAGGTGCTCAACGTCGCCCTCGGAGGAACGCTGATCCAGCACCTGCCCGACGTCCCCGGCCTCGAGCAGCACGGCGTGCCCGGCGGCGGTGGAACCGTGCAACACGACTCGAAGGTCTCCCCGGACACGGCGCTCGCGGCGGCGACCGGGTCGGACGTCCTGGTCTGCTCGTCGCACCACCACCAGGCCGTGGACCGGCTGGGCGACGGGCTCCACGTGACGGCGCGTTCGGGCGATGGGGTGATCGAGGCCATCGAGCTCGACGACCCCGGGTGGACGGTCGCCGTGCAGTGGCACCCGGAGGACACCGCTGGGGAGGACCCGGCCCAGCAGGCCCTGTTCGACGCGCTCGCGAGCAAGGCCGCGGCGTTCGCCGGCGCCCGGTCGAGCTGACGCTCGCCGAACGGGCGGGTCCCATGCGCAGAAGCCGGCTCCTCCTCGCAGCCGCGGCCGCGCTCGTGCTCGCGGCTGGATGCTCGAATGGCGGGCACGTGCAACCGTCCGGATTGGTGAACACCGGCTCGCCGAAGGGTTCCCCCGCGGCGACACCCTCGCCGCTCCGCTCGCCCACTGCGGACGAGGCCGCGTGCTTCGCGACGGCTGGCGCGATCGCCGAGCTCAAGCACTGGATCGATCGCTTCAACTCGGCGCCGCACGGGGTGGTTCCGCTGCGGACGGTGCATCACGCCGCATTCCGCCTGGCCGCGCTTCGGACGACATTTCTCTCGGACCTCAGGAAGCATGGCCCGTACGAGGGCGGCGACGAATGCCTGCGAACGGCCGCCGTGGCGAATGCGTTCGTCGGGACCTCGCTCGGACCGAGCCCGGAGATCCGACTCGCGGTGCTCTGGTACGCGCTCCTGATCGCGTTCTATCCGGACTCACCGTATCTGGGCGAGGCGCAGGAGTACCTCCTCGGGCAGGGGTTCGCTGCTCCAAGCCCCGGCGCCGGGCTCGCGCACTGAGCCCGCTCCGCGGAAGACCGCGAGCGGAACCCATGGGAACGGTCGGGCCGGCGGGCGAAGCCCGCCGGCCCGAGAACAGAGACTGAACGCTACTCGGCGCCGCCGGCCACAACTGGCGGGGTGTCGGCGGTCACCGTCGCCGGCGCGCCTCCCCGGTGCGCGCGGCGTTCGGACACGAAGTAGATCACCAGCATGAAGACCAGCGCGATGACGGTGATGACGGCCAGCCAGAACTGCCACTGCGCGGTGGTGAACCCCGGCGGGTACCACGGGCTCCAGAACGTCAGGATGACCGCGGCGACGGACGCGGCGATGCCGAGCACGCCCGCCAGCTTGAGCCCGCCCTCCGGCACCCGGCGCGCCTCCTCGAACTTGTCCGGGAACCACCGCTTCACGAAGAAGATGTCCGAGAACAGCACGACCATCGAGATGGCCCAGATGACGTTCGCGGACGCGAGCATCGCGAAGTACGGCACGTTCACGTCGAAGTCCTTGCCGCTCCCGAAGATGAACCAGATGAAGATCACCGGGATCGACGCGAGGATCGTCTGGAGGAGCACCGCGTTCTGCGGGACCTTGTTCTTGTTCACCTTGCCGATCGAAGCCGGGAGCCGCTTCTCGAGCCCCGACACGAACAGCAGCCGCGCGAACGTGTAGTTGTAGATCGCGGTGTTCGACACGAAGAACCAGACCAGGATCAGACCGACGATGTCGCCGAGCCAGTTGGCTCCGAACCCCGTCTTCACCGTCTGGATCGCGTCGGTGGTGCCGTTCACCTGGTCGAGCGGGACCACCACCATCGTCGACCACGTTGTGGCCAGGTAGGCCACCATCACGATCAGTCCGCCCCAGAACAGGTACTGGCGGATCGACTTCTCGTTCTTCACCTCGGCGCCCATGTTCAGGGGCACCTCGATCCCGAGCAGGGCCAGGAACGCGAACGCGAACACGGTCACGTTGGCGGACTTGAACGGGTTCCAGCCGGTCGAGAGGTCGTTGGCGGTCGGGTTGCCCCTGAACAGCCAGATGACCCCGGCGATGCTCATCACGAACAGCGCGGCGGCGTAGAAGAAGAACTGGAAGTTCACGTAGTTCTGCGACACGCGCTGCTTGATGATCGACATGATGCACGAGAACCACAGGACGGCCAGGATCACCACACCCTGCTGCCAGGTCTCGGAGAGTGCGCCCGTGAAGACGGTCTGGAGCAGCGCGACCACCAGAATCGGGGCGAACACGATCGCCGCGAGCCCCGGCCACCAGGCCACGAAGCCGGCGAAGAATCCCCAGAACCGCCCGAGCGCCTTCTGGGTCCAGACGTAGATCGACCCCTCCTCCGGGAACATCCGGCCCAGCTGAGCGGTGATGAAGCAGCCCGGGATCAGGAACGTCAGGTAGGCGATGAGCAGATAGATGAACGCCGCCGGCCCGGCGAACTGGAACCCCGCCGAGTTGACGATGAACAGCACGATCCCGATGAAGATGACGACCATGTCGAAGGACGTGAGCGTCCTGGTCAGGAGTACCGGGGCGATCTCCTCCGACACCATTGCCCGTTCGTCACGTACGGCCAATGCCCACCCCCTTGCTCGTCAGGGGATGACCGCCCTCGGTCACGAACCGGGGGCGTCGCCCCGCTGCCCGGTAGTCGTCGGTGGGACTGTAGGCCCTGCGTGCGCCCGTGTAAAACGGGTCAGTAGTGGGATTCGCGAATCGCGTGCGCGGCCCGTCCTCACTCCACCTCCGCGCGAACCGCCGGGATGACCCGTTCGGCGAACAGCCGGGCCGCCGCACGCATCGCGTCGGCGCCCATCCCGGGCCAGTACAGCCGGGCCACGAAGTGCAGCTCCGGCCCCGCCGCTGCCGCCAGCTCGACGATGCTGCGGGCCACCTCGTCCGGGGTGCCACAGATGATCGCCCGGCGCAGCTCCGCCTCGTCGTCGGGCGCCGTCGGCGGCGGCGCGGGCGGCGGCCCGCCCCGGGCCTTTCGTTCGGCGGCGTCGTACTTCCACTCGACGTACCGGTGGTGGTCCCGCACGGTGGCCCAGGCCAGCCCGGGGTCCTCGTCGACGAACACCGGCCAGTACCCGGCGACCTCGACCTCGCCTGGCGGACGTTCGATCGATTCGAGCTCGTCGCGCAGCCAGCCGACCGCCGTGCGGAGACCGTCCGGGCCGGGGTGGTTCCCCAGCCAGCCGTCGGCCATGCGCGCCGCGCGCCGGACGGCGGGCTCGCGGATCGCGCCGACCCAGATCGGCGGCCCGCCGGGCCGGGCGGGCAATGGCGTCACGCGGACGCCGTCGATCTCCTCGCCGGCCCACGCGCGGCGGCACGTCGCGATCGCCGTCTCGGTCCGCTGGGGACGGTCGCCCATCGAGGCGCCGAACGCCTCGAGCTCCCACGGAATCCAGCCGTGGCCCAGCCCGAGCACGAACCGGCCGTCCGAGATCAGGTCGACCACCGCCGCGTCCTCGGCGAGACGGATCGGGTGGTGCATCGGCGCGAGCAGGAGGCCGGTCCCGATCGTGACGCGGCTCGTCCGGGCGGGGATGGCCGCGCACAGCGGCAGCAGCGAGGGCGCGTATGCGTCGTCCCAGAAGTGGTGTTCGCTCGTCCACACCGAGTCGAACCCCACCTCCTCGGCGAACGCGGCCAGGTCGAGCGCCTCGCGGTACAGGTCGGCGTCGGTCCGGGCGTCGCCCGGGTATCGCTGGCAGGTGATCAGTCCGTAGCCGAACCGCACGCGGCTATCATCGCGCACGGGCCCGCGACGGCTGCACGCGACGCAGGGGAGGAATGACCATGGCGACCGAGTTGCTGGTCCTGGGCGGCGAACGAACGGAGGCGGCCGACGGCGGGACTTTCAGCGTCACCGAACCCGGAACGGGCGGCGCGATGGCGGAGGTCGCGCAGGCCGGCCCGGAGGACGCCCGCCGCGCGGTGGACGTCGCCGTCCGGGCGTTCGAGGAAGGGCCGTGGCCGCGCACGTCGGCCACCGAACGCGGCCGAGTGCTGCTGAAGGCGTCGACGCTGGTCCGGGAGCGGCTCGAGGACATCGCCCGGGTCGAGGCGCGGAACGCGGGCAAGCCGATCGGCGACGCCCGCGACGAGCTGGGCCTGGTGGCCGGCACGCTCGAGTACTGGGGGGGCGCCGCCAACAAGATCTTCGGCGAGACGATCCCAATCCAGGACCGGGGGCTCGACGTCACGCTCCGCGAACCGGTCGGCGTGTGCGCGCTCATCACGCCGTGGAACTTCCCGTTGGTGATCGCGACTTGGAAGATCGCGCCGTCGCTCGCCTGCGGGAACACGATCATCGTGAAGCCCGCCTCGTACACACCGCTCTCGGTGCTGATGC
>DATLUW010000577.1:0-6693 GCA_035577825.1 Actinomycetota bacterium
GCAGCCGCTGCGCTCGGGCGCGAGACCGTCAGCCGGCTCTCATTGCCGTCGCGACGGCCCCTGATCGGCTTCACGGCGGGAGGCCGGCGGACGGTGATCGACTCGAGACCGCTTTCGGCCGATGCGACAGCCGCGACCGACGGGCTCGCCGGGAGGACGGTCACGCCCGGCTCAGCGGGCTGCTGGTCGGGGTCGGAAGGAGCGTCCGATGAACCGGCCTCCGGTCCGGGGGTCGCACCGGTCGTCGGCTGGGCAGGCTGGGACGCAACGGCCGGCTCGGGCGGGCTTGCGTGCTCCGGTGCCGGAGGGGCGGGGGCAGCGGGCGCCGAAGGGGCGGGCGCAACTGGCGCCTGAGGGGACGCGGCGGGGACGGCCGGAGCGGGTGACGCCGCGTCCGCCGCGGGGGGCGGGCGCGGCGGGAGAAATGCGAGTGGGTCGAGGTAGCCGTTCGGATCGGCGGTCGTGCGGATCCCCAGATGGAGATACGGAACCGATTGCTCCGCAGTTCCGGTCGGGCCGATCGAGGCGACGGTCTGCCCTTCGGCGACGCGGACGCCGTGGCTCACCGCGATCGACCCGAGGTGGACGAGCGTCACGGAGTAGCCGTCGGGCGTCTCGATCGTGAGGCTGAGGCCGTTCGACGGCACCGAACCGGCGAATGACACGGTTCCGGCGTGCGGCGCCACAACAGGCGCTCCGGCAGCCCCGCCGATGTCGATGCCGCGGTGGTGTCCGGCGGTGTACGGATCGGCGCCGAGATGGAACTCCTGGAGGACAGGGCCGGCCGCAGGCCAGGTCCACCCGTACGCAGGCGGTGAGAGCACGAGAAACGCGAGGGCGGCGGAGACTGTTCGCAGGAAAGGCAACACGAGGACGATGGTAGAGGTCGGCCATCTGCGTTGTCAAAGCTGGTTACACTTTTGTCACAAAGAGCCCCGATAGAGCGTGTTCCTGCGCACGCCGGTGAGCCGGGCGACCAGATCGGCCGCCTGACGACGCGCCAGCCCGGCGGCGACCAGCTCGGCCACGGCTTCGATCGCCGGCAGCTCGTCCCCGACGACCACGTCGGCCGCGTCCAGCACCAGCGTGATCTCCCCTTTCGGTGGTTGGGGAAATCGCTCGGCCACCTCCGCCGCCGGCCCCCGAACGACCTCCTCGAACTGCTTGGTCAGCTCCCGGCAGACGGCGACCGACCGCTCCGGCAGCGCGTTCGCCAGCGAGCGAAGCGTGGCCGGCAGCCGACGCGGTGACTCGAACGCGACAGCGGGCCACGGCCAGCGCGCGAGCTCGCCCCAGAGCGCTGCCAGCGCGGCCTCACCGCGGGGCAGATAGCCCAGGAACTGGTACCGCTCGGCGTGGAACCCGCTGGCGACCAGCGCCGTCTCGACCGCCGACGCACCGGGCAGAACCGTGACCGGCACGCCCGCTTCAAGCGCGGCGGCAACCAGCCTCGCGCCCGGGTCGTTGACGCCCGGGAGCCCGGCGTCGCTGACGAGCGCCACGCGCGCGCCCGCGACGAGCTCGGGAAACACCTGTGCGCTGCGAGCGGCCTCGTTGTGCTCGTGGTAGCTGAGCAGTCGCGCCGTGACGCCGTGGCGGTCGAGGAGGATCCGGGTGCGCCGCGTGTCCTCGCAGAGGACAAGGTCTGCCTCGCCGAGCTCGCGCAGCACCCGCAGCGTCACGTCCTCGAGGTTGCCGATCGGCGTGGCGCAGACCGCAAGCGGCATCACGCACTGCCGACGTCGACGGCCTCGAACGCGACGAGGGCTGCACCGATCATCCCGGCCGCAGTCCCGAGCTCGGCGCGGACGACGCGCATGCCCTCGCGGATCGGCTTCAGCGCCTCGCGTTCCATCACCTCGCGCGCGGGCGCGAGCAACAGCTCGCCGGCCGCAGCGAATCCGCCTCCGATCACGATCAGCTCGGGGTCATACGCATTCACGATGCTGCCGAGCCCGGATCCAAGCTTTCGCCCGATCTCGTGCATCAGCTCGTTGGCAGTCGGGTCGCCCTCGTTCGCCAGGCGAACGAGCCGGTGCGCATCCGCGGCGGGCCCGAACGCCTCACGGGCGATCTCGTCGGCAGCCTTTCCGGAGACGTAGGACTCCAGGTGCCCGTAGCCGCCGCAACTGCAGCGGACGCCGTCGTGGACGAGCACGACGTGCCCCAACTCGGCGCCGGCGCCGATCGAGCCGCGGTACGGGCGGCCACCGAGAATCAGGCCGCCGCCGACGCCGGTTCCCAGCGTCAGCATGACCATGTCGACGGCGCCACGACCTGCGCCCGCCTGCCACTCCGCGATCGCAGCCGCGTTGCCGTCGTTCTCGATCGCCACCGGCAGCCCGAGCCGCTCGGTCATGACGTCCCGGAAGGGGACGTCGACGAGCGGGATGTTGACCGAGCCGATCGCGGTTCCCGTGCGCTGGTCGATGCGGGACGGGATGCCGAAGCCGACCGCGACCACCGACTCGTCGAGATGCTCTCGGACGGCGGCCTCGAGCCCGTCGAGGAGCGCGTCCTCCGTGTCGAGAGGCGTCGGGTATTCGCGGTGCAACGTGATCGATCCATCGCGGCCAACGGTGCCGGCGAGGATCTTGGTCCCCCCGACGTCGACTCCGATCACGCGCGACTCCACGGGCGGCGCCACCATACCCCGCCGCGATCGCTCGGGTGGCGGGGCCTTTCCGGACGCAAGGCTCCCTCGTTCGGAGGTCGTGCCTCACTCATTCGGAGCTCGTGGCACTGCGAAACGCGCCGATGGAAGGGCCAAGCGGTCCACGACGGTCACCCGCGGCGACTAGAAGGGCACCGCACCGCGTTCCGGCACGGCTAGCATGGGCTGCCGGATGCCGTCAGAGGAGAAGCCCTACCGGCTCTACCGAGGCGGCCGCATCAAGGGAAAGGTTCCGGGCCCGCGGACCGATGGGCCGCGGCGGAGCTTCGCGTTCAAGCCGAACCGCAACTGGTGGAAGGCGATACCCGTGGTGCTCGCCTTCTTCCTCCTCCTCGTGATCGTCTGGGCGCTGGTGAGCTACTTCCAGTTCCGCGACGGCGTCTCCTCGGCGAACAAGCGGCTCGATCCCCGCGTGCGGCGGGCGCTCGACCCCCAGCGCGGCAAGGCGACCGACATCCTCCTGCTGGGGACCGACCACGCGCAGCTCGCCGGGCGCGAATCGGCTCACCGGAGCGACTCGATCACCCTCGTCCGGGTCGACACGGGCCGCCATCGGATCGCATATCTCTCGATCCCTCGCGACCTGGTCGTCGACGTGCCGGGTCACGGAGAGTCGAAGATCAATGCGGCGATGCAGCTCGGCGGGCCGCGCCTGGCCGCGCTGACCGTCGGGAAGCTGACCGGGCTGCCGATCAACCACGTCGCCGTTGTCGACTTCAGCCAGTTCGAGAAGCTGATCGACAAGTTGGGCGGGATCGACATCACCGTCGCGAAGCCCATCGTCTCCAAGTTCGACTGTCCGTATCCGACCGAGGAGCGGTGCGCGCAATGGGATGGCTGGCGCTTCGCGAAGGGCAAGCAGCACATGGACGGCCATCGCGCGCTGATCTACTCCCGCGTGCGCAAGAACGCGCTCGACCCCTCCGACACCGACTTCGCGCGCGCGGAGCGGAACCAGCAGGTGCTCCAGGCCGTCGCGAGCAAGCTGACGAGCTTCGGAACGTTGGTGAAGCTGCCGTTCATCGGCAGCGACCTGCTTGCACCGATCACGACGGACATGTCGACGAAGACCTTCCTCTCCCTCGGCTGGTCGAAGTTCCGTACCGGCGGCGGGTCGACTCTGCACTGCCGGCTGGGCGGGGAGCCGAACGGCGGGGAGATCCGCTCCGTACAGGAGAACCTGAGCGTCATCCAGGAGTTCACCGGTGCGTCCGCCCCACAGCCACCCGTGCCGGGGTCCGGCGCCTTCGGTCCGGGCTGCGTAACGGGCAGCCAGACGCTGGGCGTGCGGTAGGCGGCCAGGCCTCGTCCGCCCACACCACCACCACATCCGCCCACACCCCCGCCCGGGTGGGGGAAGAGCCCCTTTCCCCTGCGACCGAGCCTACCCGCGCGGACGCGACGTGTCCCTGACCGGGACGTGCCGATTGTGCAACTTCCCGCCGCGGACTGCAGCGCGCAAGGCCGGCGGGCGACGGCCCTCAGGTCTCGCTGGCCGCTGCCTTCTTCTCGGTCTTGTCCGCCTTGTCGGTTTTCTTCTCGTCCTTCTTCGCGGCTCCATCGCCGTCGCCGGCCGAGTCCCGCTTGCGCGACCCACGGCCGTAATCGGTCGAATAGAACCCCGAACCCTTGAAGTGGATCGGCACCGGGTGGAATACCTTGGTCAGCGGCGAGGCGCCGCAGACTTCGCAGACCTCCGGATCCGGATCGCTCATCCGGTGGAATACCTCGAAAAGATGCCCGTTCGGACACCGGAACTCGTAGATCGGCACAGCCGGTCAAGGCTAGCAGGGCCATCCGCGGCCCTTTCGCGCGCGTAAGGTTCCGCCGGGGCCATGGACGACACGGCGACCACGATCCGCGCTCCCGCGTCGACGCTCCTGCGGTTCCGCGAGACGACGGGCGAACTGGATCGGAGGCTGTTCATCGCCGGCGTCGCGGTGGTCACCGCCGCGGTCGCGGTGTTCCTGTGGATCCAGCTGTCCGGCTGGCCGCCGCACGAGGATGAGACGCTCCCGCTGTTCGTCGGTCGGCACAGCTTCGGCGACGCCTTCAACATCGTGCTGGGCAAGCGCGGCGGTGCTCCGCTGCACTTCCTGATCGCGTGGGCGGTTGCGCACACCGGCGGTGGACTGCTCACGATGCGGTTCTTCTCGGCGTTGTTCGCCGTCCTCAGCATCCCGGCGATCGCGATCCTCGGGAACCGCCTCGCCGGGCGCGCCCCTGCGCTCGCAGCCTGCGTGCTCGCGGGCGCCAGCTGGGTCTTCCTGTTCCACGGGATCTACGCCCGGATGTACAGCCTCTTCCTCTTCCTGGCCACCCTGTCCTACCTCGCTCTGCTCCGCGCGGTCGACCGGGGCGGGCTGAGGGCGTGGTCGGTCTGGGCGATCGTGATGCTGCTCGCTATCTCCTCGCACCAGTACGGGGCGCTCGTCCTCGGCTCGCAGGGGCTCTACGTGCTGCTCACCCGCAGCCGCCTGCGCCAGGCGATCCCGGCGTTCGCGGCGGTGTTCCTGCTCGCGATTCCGCTCTGGCGCAGCAGCCTCGTCCTTGCGAATCGACTGGAGGTCGGCGCCGGCTCGGGCGGCGGGCTACGGACGCCGCGTCAGGTGTTCACGTACCTGTGGCATGTCGCCGGCGACTCCTCCGCCGGCTACACCGGAGTGCTGCTGATCGTGCTCCTGTTTGCGATCGCAGGCATCGCCTGGCTGGCTCGGGTGCGTCCTCGGAGCGCCCTGCTCACCGTCTGCGTGGTGATCACACCGATGCTGTTCTTCCTCGTCGGCCGCTTCGGCGGAAGCTCGGCGCCTGAGTCGCGACACCTCATCTTCATTCTCCCGTTTTTCGCCCTCGCCGCCGGGAGCGGGATCGTCGCTGCGTCGCGCACAGCCGGCCGCTGGGGGCCACTGCTCGCGGCCGCGATCGTGCTTGCACTCGTACCCGCCGAGATCGCCTGGGGATGGCACAAGACGCCGGCGCTCTTCGAGCGGGAGAACCCGGTCAGGGTGAAGGCGCGCCATGCGGCGGCCGTCTGGCTCGGCTCGACCTCACGCCCCGACGACGTCCTGTTCGCCTTCGAGCCCCTGTACCTGGCAGCGTGGGAGCACGACCGCTCACGAGTCTCGCGGACAGTCGTCCCGCGCGCCGACGCGAAGCTCGCGCTTCAGACGCTCGACAACAGGCCCAAGCCGCTCGGCCGCGGGGTCTGGGTGTTCGACGCGGGCGACAACAACAACGCGGTCAAACGCACCCGGATCGAGCTGCGGCTGCCGTTCCCCCGCAGCGAGTTCGAAGCCCGCGTCTACGGCCCGTATCTCGTCATCCGAACGAGGGAGCCGACCGTGACGGTCGAGCACTACCTGGACGATGCCCGAAAGGCCGAGCTGATCGGCAAGTCGCTCGCAATGGGCGACGCCGACATCAACTACGCGACGATCAGGCGAGCTCAGGTCCGCGTGATCGTGCGCTCGCGCTCGAGGGTCTCCTCGTAGCACGGCGCTTCCTCGAACGCGGCCAGCCCTGCTGGGGTCCGCCGCTTCGGCCGGCGCCGACGGCCGGCCGTCGCCAGCACCGCTGAGGCACCGACGAGCCCACCGAGCAGAAACGTCCGGATCCGGCTGCGACGCAGGTCGTCGTCCACGCTGCGATCGTACTCCTACTGCGCGAGCTCCCTGATCCGCGCCGCGGCACGCCCGAGCGTGGCACCGTCGAACAGGTACGGAACGGCGTTCCGGATGTCGTGGAAGGGTGGCCCATCGAGCGCGTCCGCACCGGCGGCGCTGTTGAGCGCGTATCGCACCGGAATCTCGTGGCAGACGACGAGCACGCGCTCTGCACCTGCCCCGGTCAGACGCTCGAACGCCACCGCGTACCGCTCGGCCGCGTCGTCGAGGCTCTCGCCGCCGGGAAACGGTTGCTTCCTGCCGATCTGCCGCTTGACCACGCGGTAGTCGGCCAGCGACTGCCCCTCGAGCTCGCCGATCTTGATGTCGTCGAGAAGCGGTTCGACCGCGAACGGG
>DATLUW010000578.1:0-6603 GCA_035577825.1 Actinomycetota bacterium
CATCCTTCCCGGCCCCCGTCGGTGCCGCCATTCGGCGGACCCCCGGGCCGGTCGAGGGTTCTTCGGCCCGCGCAGCCACACGGCGACGTGGACCGAACCGACCAACCATGCGCGGGCCTCGCCTCGCCTCGCCGACGAGGCGGCCGGTCGCACTGTGTAGGATGCGCTGTCGTCGTGTCCACGCGTGACCTTTCCCCTATCTTCAAGGCGTACGACGTCCGCGGCACCGTCCCCGACCAGCTCGACGGAGACGTCGCCCGCCGGATCGGCTCGGCGTTCGCCGAGTGGGCCGGCGCGCCCCGCATCGCGCTCGGCCGCGACTGCCGACTCTCCTCGCCCGACCTCGCGGCGGCGTTCGTCGATGGGGCGACCTCGCGGGGAGTCGACGTCATCGAGCTCGGGCTCACTTCGACCGACCTCGTGTACTTCGCGTCGGGTTCGCTGAACCTCCCGGCCGTCGCGATGACGGCGAGCCACAACCCCCCGAACTACAACGGGCTGAAGTTCTGCCTCGCCGGCGCGAAGCCGGTCGGCGAGGACACCGGGCTGCAGGAGATCCGTTCGCTCGCGGAGCGCGACGTCTACGGGCCGGCCGTGGCGAAGGGGGCCGTCGAGCAGCGCGACCTGCTGCCGGCCTACGTCGAGCACGTGCTCGGGTTCGTCGACCCGGAGCGCATCGCGCCGCTCACCGTCGTGACCGACACGGCGAACGGCATGGGCGGCCTGGTCGTTCCAGCCGTCATGGAACGCCTCCCCGTTCAATTGATCGCGCTGTACCCGGAGCTCGACGGGACGTTCCCGAACCACCCGGCCGACCCGATCGACCCGAAGAACCAGGTGGACATCAAGCGCGCCGTCGTCGAGCACCGGGCCGACATCGGGATGGCGTTCGACGGCGACGCCGACCGGGTGTTCCTCATCGACGAACAGGCCGAGGGCGTGAGCGGTTCGCTGGTGACGGCGATGACGGCCGGGGTGATGCTCCGCCGCGAGCCGGGAGCCGCGGTCGTCTACAACCTGATCTGCTCGTGGGTCGTGCCCGAGGTCATCCGCGAGCACGGCGGCAAACCGGTGCGAACGCGCGTGGGGCACTCGTTCATCAAGGCGGTCATGGCGGAGACGGGGGCGATCTTCGGCGGGGAGCACTCGGGCCACTACTACTTCCGGGAGAACTTCCGCGCGGACTCCGGGCTGATCGCCGGCGTGATCGCGCTCGGGGAGCTCTCCCAGACGGGGATGCCGCTCTCCGAGCTGCTGCGTCCCTACCGGCGGTACTTCGACTCCGGTGAGATCAACACGCGGGTCGAGGACCCGGCCGGCCGGATCGAGGCGGTTGCGGAGCGGTTCGCCGACGGCCGGCTGGACCGGTTGGACGGGCTCACGGTGGAGTTCGACGACTGGTGGTGCAACGTGCGGCCATCGAACACCGAGCCGCTGCTACGGCTGAACGTCGAGGCGCGGACGCAGGAGCTGCTCGAGGAGCACACGGCCGAGGCGCTCGAGGTGATCCGGGGCGACTGAGGTCGGCGCCCGAGCCGCACGACCGAGACGACGAAAGGGTGGAGGGAAGCGTGGCTGTCGAGAAGGACCTGCTGGACATCCTGGTCTGTCCGAACGACCGCGGCGAGCTCGACTACGACGAGGCGGCCGAGATCCTGGAGTGCCGAGTCTGCCACTATCGCTACCCGGTTCGCGACGGCATCCCGGTGATGCTGATCGACGAGGCCGAGAAGCCGTAGTGCTGGACGACCTCGCGGCGCTCGCGGCGAACGATCCGTCGGGCATGCTCGAGGCCGTGCTCGGGCTCGCCGGTCAGTGCCGGGACGGGTTCCGCGAGGGGCTGGCGGCGTCCGACCTGCCCTCCGGCGACGGCGTCACGGCGGTTGCCGTGTGCGGCATGGGCGGATCGGGCGTCTCGGGCGACATCGTCCGCGCGCTGTACCGCGACCGGCTCACGGTGACGCCGGTCACGGTGGCCAAGGGCCCGGTCCTGCCCGCGTTCTGCGGCAAGGACACCCTGGTGATCGTCTCCTCGTACTCCGGGAACACGGCCGAGACCCTGGCCTGCTTCGATCAGGCCGCGCACTGGGGGTGCCGGCTGGTGGCCGTGACCTCGGGCGGCGAGCTCGGACGGCGGGCGGCCGAGCAGGGCGTGCCGACCGTGCCGGTTCCCCCGGGGTTCCAGCCCCGTGCGGCGGTCGGCCACCTGACGTTCGGCCTGCTCGGGGCGCTGCAGGCGATGGGCGTCGTGCCCTCGCTCGGGGACGAGGTCGAACGCGTGGCGGCGGTGCTCGAACGCCTCCGCAACCGGATCGGGCCGGAGGTGCCCGAGGCCGAGAACCCGGCCAAGCGCATCGCGCGGGCGATCGGGGGCCGGTTCCCCGTGATCTGGGGCGCGGACGGCGTCGGGGGCGTCGCCGCCGGCCGGTGGCGGACCGAGCTGAACGAGAACGCCAAGGTGCCGGCGTTCTCCGCTGCGCTGCCCGAGCTGGACCACAACGAGGTGGTCGGGTGGTCGGCGGGGGCGGGGGAGCGGTTCGTGCTGGTGACGCTCCGGCATCCGGGCGAACACCCCGACGTGGCCGCGCGGTTTCCCGTGTCGGTGGAGGTGGCGCTCTCTTCTGGGCTCGTCCATCAGGAGGTGCGCGCCGAGGGGGACACGCCGCTCTCGTCGCTCATGTGGCTCGTCATGCTGGGCAGCGCGGTGAGCGTGTACCTTGCCGCCCTGCGGGGGGTGGACCCCACGCCGATCGACGCGATCACGCGGATCAAGAAGGCGCTGGAGGGCTGATCGTCATGACGCAGGACTCGGAGTTCCACGGCCGCCTGGTCGAGGCCGCCTCGCCCGGGGACCACGCTGCCGCCGAGGTGGTCTCGTACATCCGGTACAGCTCCTCGGTGGTGCCGAAGGTCGCGATGATCCTCGGATCGGGCCTGGGCCCGGCCGCCGACCTGATCGAGCAGGAGTCCTCGTTCTCGTACGCGGACCTGCCCGAGTTCCCGGCGCCGACCGTGCCCGGGCACGCGGGTCGGCTGCTGCTGGGGACCCTCGCCGGTGTTCCCGTCGCCGCGTACATGGGGCGCATCCACTTCTACGAGGGCCACCCGATGTCGCTGTCGGCGCTGCCGGTCCGCGTCGCGCGCATGCTGGGCGCCGAGATCATCATCATCACGGCCGCCGCCGGCGGGCTCGACCGCTCCCTGAAGCCGGGCGACCTCGTGATCGGGACCGACCACCTCAACATGATGGGCGAGAACCCGCTGCGCGGATGGCGCAACGCGGACGGGTCGCCGCCGTTCGTCAACGTGTCCGACCTGTACGACCCGGAGCTCCGCGCGATCGCCGTCGAGGAGGCCACCGCGGCGGGGCTGTCGTTCGCGACCGGCGTGTATCTCGCCGCCCCGGGACCCTCGTACGAGACGCTCGCCGAGATCGAGTTCATGCGGAACGCCGGCGGCACCGTCGTCGGGATGTCGGTGGTCCCCGAGGCGCTGCCCGCGAAGGCGCTCGGGATGCGCATCCTGGGGCTGTTCTCCGTGACGAACCTCGTCGGCGGCGAGGTGAACCACGAAGAGGTCCTCGAGGTCGGGCGTTCGATGGGGCCGAACCTGGCCCGGCTGCTCGAACGGATCGTGCCGCGCATCGCCGCGACCGGCGGGCCGGCCACCTTCGGCGAGTAGTCTTCAGGCCTCCGAACACGAACACCACCTTTCGAGACTGGAGCGATTCGACATGGACTGCGACGTCAAGGACCTCGGGCTGATCGACAAGGGCCGTTCGCGCATCGAGTGGGCGGGGGCGGAGATGCGCGTGCTCGCGCTCATCCGGGAGCGCTTCGAGAAGGAACGGCCGCTCGAGGACCTCAAGATCGCGGCGTGCCTGCACGTGACGACCGAGACCGCGAACCTGGTCGAGACGCTCCAGGCGGGGGGCGCGGAGGTTGCGCTCTGTGCCTCGAACCCGCTGTCCACCCAGGACGACGTCGCCGCCGCGCTGTGTGAGCAGAGCGGGATCAGCGTCTACGCGATCAAGGGCGAGGACAACGAGACGTACTACCGCCACATCAACGAGGTCCTCGACCACCACCCGAACGTCACGATGGACGACGGCGCCGACCTCGTGGGCCTCCTGCACACCAAGCGCAAGGACCAGCTGCCGGAGATCCTGGCGGGGACCGAGGAGACGACGACCGGCGTGATCCGGCTACGTTCGATGGCGGCTTCCGGGGTCCTCGCCTACCCGATCGTGGCCGTGAACGACGCGAACACCAAGCACCTGTTCGACAACCGGTTCGGGACGGGGCAGTCGACGATCGACGCGATCCTGCGTTCGACGAACCTGCTGTTCGCCGGGCGCACGGTGGTCGTGTGCGGGTACGGCATGTGCGGGCGCGGCGTGGCCTCCCGGGCGCGCGGGATGGGGGCCCAGGTCGTGGTCACCGAGGTGTCCCCGCTCGCCGCGCTCGAGGCCGTGATGGAGGGCTACCGGGTGATGCCGCTCGGCGAGGCGGCGCGGATCGGGGACGTGTTCGTCACGGTCACGGGCGACACCTCGATCATCCGCCGCGAGCACATGGAGGCGATGAAGGACGGCGCGGTGCTCGCGAACAGCGGGCACTTCGACGTCGAGATCGACAAGGGGGCGCTGAACGAGCTCGGCGGGCCGCCCCTGCGGGTCCGGGAGTTCGTCGACCAGTACCGACGGCCGGACGGGCGCAAGCTGTTCCTGCTGGCCGAGGGGCGGCTGGTGAACCTGGGCGCCGCGGAGGGCCACCCGGCGTCGGTGATGGACATGTCCTTCGCCAATCAGGCGCTCGCCGCGGAGTGGATCGCGAAGCACCACGTCGGGCTCGACAAGGCCGTGTACGGCGTGCCGGCCGAGATCGACAACGAGGTCGCCCGGCTGAAGCTCCAGGCGATGGGCGTCGAGATCGACTCGCTCACCTCCGAGCAGGAGGCCTATTTGGGTTCCTGGGAGCAGGGAACGTAGGCTCCCTGTCCGTGAGCGACGACGTGGGGGGCGTCCGGCCGGAGGAACTGGCGGCGTTCCGTGCCGTCGGCGCGCACCTCGCCCGCCGCGGCCTCGTGCAGGGTTCCGAAGGGAACCTGTCGATCTTCGACGGGCATCGCCTCGTCATCACGCGAACCGGCTCGCGGCTGGGCTCGCTGGGCGAGGACGACGTCCTGGTCGGCACGCTCGACGAGCCTCCGTCGGGCGCCTCGTCGGACCTGCGCCTGCACCTCGAGCGCTATGACGCGCCGAACGAGCGCGACGGGCCGCGGGGGGTTCGCGCGGTGGTGCACGCGCATCCGGCCGGGTCGGTGCCGGCGGGGTGGGTCGAGGGACAGGCGCACGGCGCCTACGCGCTCGGCAGGACGCTCGAGCACGCCGCGGCGACGCTGGAACACGCGCTGCGATCGGGCCAGGTCGCCTCGCTGGGCCCGTCCGAGCTGGCCGGCGAGGAGATCGCGCCGTTCAGCGCGGTGTGGTTCGCCGGTGGGCCGGTCCCGGCGGCCCGGCTTCCGGACGGCGATCCGCGGGATCGGGGCGGGCTCGAGCTCGCGACGACGATGACGACTCCCAGCGTCGCGGGGTTCGACCAGACGCGGTTCCCGTCGGCCGGCGGGTTCGAGGTGGAGACCGTCGAGGGCGTGGCCGACGCGATTCGCCGGCTCGCGGTGCGTGGGGCTCCGCTGCTGGGGATCAGCGCCGCCTACGGGATGGTCCTGGCGGCCTGCCGATCGGTCACGATGGGCGAGGACGTCCGCGAGGCGACGATCAAGGCCGGTTCGCTGCTCGTCGCCACCAGGCCCACCGCGGTGAACATCCGGTGGGCGGTCGGGCGGCTCGAGGCCGCCATCGCGGACCTCGCGGACGAAGACGTGCCCGCGAGGCTGCTCGCCGAGGCGCGGGCGATCGAGGCCGAGGACGCGGCCGCGTGTTCGGCCATGGGGTGGTTCGGCTCGGAGCTGATCCCTGCCGGCGCGAACGTGCTCACGCACTGCAACACGGGGATGCTGTGCACGGCGGGGATCGGGACGGCGTTCGGCGTGCTGTGGTGCTCGCACCTGGCGGGGAGGGGGATCCACGTGTGGGTCGACGAGACGCGGCCGCTGCTGCAGGGTGCGCGGCTGACCGCGTGGGAGCTGCAGCGGCTCGGCGTGCCCTTCACGATGATCGCCGACGGCGCGGCCGGGTCGCTCTTGGCGCGCGGGCTGGTCGACGCGGTGATCCTCGGCGCCGATCGGATCGCGGCGAACGGCGACGTGGCGAACAAGGTCGGGACGTATTCGCTCGCCGTGCTCGCCGCGCGGCACTCGGTGCCGTTCTACGTGGCGGCGCCGACCTCGACGGTCGACCCGGCGACGCCGTCCGGCGACGCGATCGAGATCGAGGAACGCGACCCCGAGGAGGTCACGCACGCGTTCGGGAAGCGAGTCGCGCCCGAGGGTGCGCCGGCGCTGAACCCGGCGTTCGACGTCACGCCGGCCGAGCTGATCACGGCGATCGTGACCGAACGCGGCGTGGTGCGGCCGCCGTACGCCGAGGGGCTGGCGTCGTGAGCGAGGCGGTCTCGGTCCGGACGCGGTTCGAACGGTTCC
>DATLUW010000579.1:0-2188 GCA_035577825.1 Actinomycetota bacterium
GCTTCCGCGGCATGGTCTCGCCCGACGACCCGCTGGTGCGCGAGACGATGAGCCGCATGACCGCGAAGTACGGCTCGTCGGCGCGCTTTAAGTTCCCGCGCTATAAGAATGGGGCGTGGTCGGACGAGCCGCCGCGGACGCGCGACACCCAGGAGGCGATCGAGCTCGTCGAAACGGGGCAGCTGTATATACTGTACGGCGAACCGCCTACCCTGACCTTCGAGAACGCGCGGCGGGCCGTCGTCGCGTTCACCAGTACGGCTCTCGGCTCGTATACGGGGTACAACGACAAGCACCTAGCGCAACGCTGGCCCCAGCGCTCGGGGCCGCCGGCCATCGCGCCGATCTACGCCTATACGTGGAACCTCTCGACGTTCCTCGACAAGCGCGGGACGAACGAGTTCTACAACTGGCGCGTCGACCTCGCGAAGCAGGGCGACTACCTCGGCTCGCTGTATGCCGGGGCCAACCCGGAGCTGTTCGCGATGGCCAAGGAGTTCTTCGCCCAGATCGCGGCGGGGGTCGTCCGCGCCGACGACACGGCGGGTCAGGGCGACCCCACGGCTGGTCCCGCCCGTCAACCCGGGGACGATGACGAAGTTCCATTTTGAGGCTGCGCGGACCGGGGTGAACGTCGGCCTCGGTATATAAACGAGCGGACGCGACAGCCGGAGAGACGGCATCTTTAAGTGTACCCGGGTCACGATTTTTGTTATGATCTCGTCGGGCCAACCCAGTGGGGGATCTCCTCATGACCGCGTACCTGATCGTCCACGGTAAGGATCACACGGACCGCCTCGCGGCCCACGCGTTCCCCGACCGAGCCGCGGCCAACGCGGGGTCACTCCCGGCCTCGGGGCTCGTGCCGCGGGTACCCCCCGCCGGCCCGGCCGGTGGCTGCGCTTACCTCGTCGAGACCGTCGAGGACGTCGTTCGCTCACCCTTGGCCGGGCGGCTCGTCGCGATCTACAACGGTCTGGCCCGGGGCGCCCAGCACGTTAATCGGTTCGAGTCCCGAGCCGTCGGGGCACAGCGCCTGCTGGCCCTGCTTAAAGCCATCGCGCAACCACCACCAGTAGCAACGGAGAAGAAGATGCCGGATATTGAAACCAACGGCCGCCGCGGCCGCAAGCCGAAGTACCAACCGGACCAGATCATCGAGGTTCTGGCCAACGACCGCCAGCTGAAGCCCGGTAAGAAGAACACGATGCACCTCGCTCAGCTCCTGGCGCTGCCGAACCCGATCACGGTTCGCGCCGCGCTCGAGGCCGGCGTTCCGAGCTCGTACCTGCATGGGTTCTTCGTGCCGAAGGGTTTCATCCGGGTGCTGCCGCTCGCCGACGGTGCCGAGTAGGTCGAGAGACCTCGCGAGGGCGGCCGACGACGCTGCCTTCGCGAGGTCCGACGTCTTCACGACGGTTCGGTTCGTCGGCCGATCCGGTTACGACCACGGCCCGGTGTCGCCCGGTTCGATCTGGGACCGGCGGGAGTTCTCGGCCGCCAGCCACGGTTCGCGCGAGGCCGCCCTCGCGGCGGCCCTCGCCGACCGGGCGCTCGGCACGACCGACGGCCGGGGCGTGTTCCTGTACTGCGTCACCCCGACCGGGATGACGGTTCACCTGGAGGATCGGCATTTCCATGACCCGGTTAACGGCGCGCGGCGGTGACGAGTTCGACACGACGAGCCTAACCGCCTCGGGCCACGGCTACCGCGTGCACCGCGACTACGCGGCGCACTTCTTCCGCTGGGGCTGGGTGGCGCGGCAGCTCGATCGAACGATGAGCGTCCTCGAGGTGGGATGCGGTACCGACTACCCGTTCGTCAAGGTCGCCGAGGCGTACCCCAACCAGCTTCCGGCGCGGTACGTCGGGGTGGACCTGAACCGGCTGGCTCATCCCCCCGACCGGAAGTGGACCACGTTCCACGGGTCCTTTAACTTCGTCGAAAGGCACGCCGAGCTCGACCAGTTCGACCGGGTGATCTGCCTGGAGGTGATCGAGCACATGCTGCCCGCGCACGGGGCTTCCCTGCTCGGGGCGATTCACTCGCACCTTAAGCCCGGGGGGAAGCTGTACCTTAGCACGCCGGTGTTCAACGGCCGGGCGGCCCGGAACCACATCCACGAGTACACGGTTCCCGAGCTTCGGGCCACGATCGAGGCGGCGGGCCTCACGGTCGAGAAGCGGT
>DATLUW010000580.1:0-2693 GCA_035577825.1 Actinomycetota bacterium
GCTCTCCCCGACCTCGGTCGATGACCTGAACAACGGCCAAGCCGCATGGCGGACGCAGACCACGGCCGACGGGGGCAGCATCCCGACGCGCCCGACGCTCTGGGCGCCGGTCTCGCTGAACCTCATCTACCTATGGCCGCAGGATGCGGTCGGCAACAACGGCTTGGTCCTTGATGGCGTGAGCGACACGCCGGTGCTGGTCAATGCGGTCGACTTCGTCGATCTGTCCGAGGCCGACGTAAACCTGCTCTTGGGCTACGCGCTCCATGCCGCGAGTCTCAAAAAGGGCGGGCCGTGGTTTGCCGCGACCCAACATTTGTTCAAAGCGTTCCTGCTCGCGGCGGGCGAGGAGAACACGCTCATCACGACCAGTCAGATGTACCGGCGCGCGGCGGGGCTAGATGACGACGTCCTCAAGCCGCTGAAGCAGGGGCAGTCATCGGTCACGAAACTCGCGCAACAGGACGCCTGATGCCCATCACGCTGGCAGACATTCAACGGCAGATGGACGAGGCGACTGAGGCGCATCGTCAGATTCTTGAACGGGCCATCTTCTCTTCTGACCCGCTCCTGGCGTTGTTCCCGAAACCCTCGAAGTGGCAACGGCGCATGAGTCGGGTGCGCGGCTACGTCTCCAATCTCTGGGCGGGCTGCTGCGCACTCGGTCGCGCGATGATTGGTCAGGACGCGATCCCTGAGTCTGATGACTACTGACCAAGCCCTCCTCAACGCTGTGCAGTACGTGCTGCTCGAGCCGCCCGACCTCGGGGCGACCTTCCCGTCCGGCCTGTGGACGCGCGCGGAGGTCATCGCCGCCTTGAGCGAACGCCAGAACCGGCTGCTCAAGTCCACGCTCATGCTGGTCGGCATCGCCAATCTCGATGCCATGCTGCCGGGGGAGCATCGGGCGAATCTCCCGCAGGACTGGCTCACGACCGCTGGGGCGACGTGGTTCGGGGATGACGGCACCATCTCCAGTCTCACGCGCGCCGATGCGTTTGAGGCGGACCATGGGTTCCCGTCCTGGGTGAACCAGCGCGGGACGCCGCTGATGTACATGGACTACGAGACGCCGACCTTGCAGATCCAGGTCGCGCCGGCGCCGGACGTGGCGGGGCATATCGAACTGCTCTACGTCCCGGCCAGCCTCGACGTGGACGGGACGGGCAACCCGCTCACGATTCCGGACACGTTTGCGCTGCCCGTGCTCAAGTACGGGGAGTTGGCCGAACTGTTCGGGAAGGACGGGCGGGGCAAGAATCCGGAGAAGGCGGCGTACTGCGAGATGCGGTATCAGCTCGGGGTCGAAGTGGCGGCGATTATCCTAGCGGGGTGGGAATGATGCTGCAAGTGATCCCGAAGTGGAAAATCACCGTCTACTTCACCGAGCAGGACGCGCTCACGTTCTACCTGCACGATCAGCATTTCGCGAACATTCTGAAGAAGTTTGCCGAGATTGACTTCGATCGACGTCCGCTGCGCGTGGAAATTGCCGCGCCGTCGCTTGCGCCAGACACGCAGTCGGCGATTCAAACGGCCACTGGCACGCCGTACGTCTCGACGGGCACGGGCGGCATCACCGGCACGGCCGGCACACCTCTCAGCCCGAACTATCGCGGGTAGGCGTAAACTACCGCTGCCATGCCTGAACAGGCGAGTCGACGCGGCGAACCGCAACTTGAGGCCAGCCTCACCCAACCGCTCGCCACGCCGATCTACCCGTTCGGCAACGGCGGGCTCGACCTCAACTCGGCCATCGACAAGGTCAAAGTCGGCGAGTTCACCCGCCTCAGCAACGCCTACTACACGATTGGCGAGTCCCAGGAACTGACCGGGCGACCGGGACAAACCGAACTAGCGACGGCCGGGACGACGCACCATTCCATTCTTCGGGTGGACGACCCGCTCACGGGCGACTTCACCCGCATGTGGGGGGTCGATACGTCGCTCTACCTCGGCAAGACCGGGGCGCTGGCGTCGATCGACGCCGGCTACTCCGGCAACCCGCTCACGCTCCTGCCGCACCGCCCGCCGCTCTCGGGCGAGCCGTGGGTGTTCGTTGGGGATTCAGCCCGCATCCGGAAGGTGCGCTCGGACGGGCTCGTGACCGAGATTGGCCTGCCCGCCCCGAGTGTGGCGGCGATGGCGGCACTCGGGCCGGCGCAGACGACCGGCATCGCGACCTTCAGCACGGCCGACGGCACCGGGCCCACCGTCTGGACGCCGAACGCCGGCACGGACTTCTCGTCTGACCCGCTCCCGACTGACCCGCCGCCCCAACCGACCGCGGCGTTTACCGGGGGGGTGCGCTTCTCGGGGTTCGCTGGCAACTTCCTCGTCTATCTCGGGATGACCGGGTGGTATCAGTTCTTCGGTCTGGCGATGACCCGGAACCTGAGCAAAGTCGGGAGCCGGGACGCGACCGATGACGACCTCATTCACCTCAAGATCATGTTCGACAAGCCAGCGAACATCGCCGAGGTGCGGATCTATTTCGTCGTCTCGACCCCGTTCTCCCCGAGCATCCTGCCGGGGGCGCAAACCGACGTCCTGACACCCAACACCGACTACTACGTCAAGGCGTTCCGGCCGGGGGACTTCAGCCAGTTCATCTTCGGCATCCAGCCCGAGGTGGTCGCGGCCGAGACCGCGCGGGTGAACTACATCCGCGAGCAGTCGCTCATCGCCTCGGA
>DATLUW010000581.1:0-5882 GCA_035577825.1 Actinomycetota bacterium
CTGGTTGGTCCACCCCGAGGGCGCGCTCGTGGTCGTGTTCGGCGCCGTCTTGTCGATGTCGATGTTGCTGAACGTGCCCGAGCCCGAGTTCCCCGCCCTATCGGTTGCCGTGCCCGTGGCGGACTGGCCGGCGCCCTCCGAGTTCACGACCTGCGATGAGGAGCAGGAGTTGATGCCCGAAAGCGGATCCGAGCACACGTAGTCGACCGTGACGTTCTGATTCGTCCAGGTGCCCGCGGTGTAGGGCATGCCATTTGGGCCACCCGGAACCGTGGCACTGGAGGTGACGGTGGGGGCGACCTTGTCGATATTGATGTTGCCCACCACGGCGCTGCTCGTGCGATCCGCGTTGTCGGTCGCCGTCCCGGAGACCGATTGGTTCGCGCCGCTGGTCGTCACCATCTTGGAGGCGGAGGCTGGGGAGGTGCCGTCCGCCACGCACGACTTGACCCCCGACGCGGCATCGGAGCATGTGAACAGAACAGCCACGTCCGTGTTGTTCCAACCGAATCCGTTCGCGGCCGGCGAGGGGGCGCCCGTGATCGTCGGGTTGGTCTTGTCGATACGGATGGTGAGGCCGGGGCGGCTCCCCAGGGCGAGCTGGTTGCCCAGGTTGTCCTCGGCCCAGTAGACGAGCGAGTGGGTTCCCTCCGTCGAAACGGGGACGCTGGTGGCGTCGACCGTCGCGCCCCCGTCCAGGGACGAGTGGGTCACCTTCACCCCGGAGCCCGTGCCGTCCGAAGAGGCAATGCCGACCGTGACGCCACCCTGGTTCCAGCCCGCGTTGTTCGCAGCGGGAGCCCCCGAGGCGGTTGCGCTCGGGGGAGTGTTGTCCAGGATGTAGGAAGCGGTGCCGGACCCGCTCGGCCCCGTGCAATTCCCCTGGACGTTGAAGTTGGGAGCAGCACTCGCCGACACGGATTTCACCCCGTCCCCGGAACCGGCCACGAACGAGAAGGTCCACGATGACTTTGCCGTCGGCGAGGTTTGGTGACCGGAGTGGGATCCGGTGACGTCAACGCACCTGGTGTCGCTCGAGGTGCTCACGGTGAGCGTCAGCGCTCCACCGTTTCGTGCGTACAGCGTCGTGGAGGACACAAATGTGCCGGCACTCCCCGTGAACACCGCGGATGTCACGGACGCGGCGTTCGCCGTCGGCATGTTGAGGAATGCGGTCAGGACCGCCAGGAAGGTGGCTCCCAAGCGTCCCAGGCGAATGACTTGCGTTCGCATGTGTCTCTCCCCCTCCGTCTCAGCCCCGATCCGGGACCGGAGACCCCACCCGGGTGGGCACGGCTTCGGTCACTCCGCGCAGAGCGTGGGAAGAGAAGGAGTGTCGGTGTACCGACTTCGGCCCTGGGCAGCGTCCCTGCACCGCATCTACGGGCCCCCCTCTTCCTTGGCCGGCGCTCAAGGCTCATCATTCGTGCTTGGGAGAAAGGGTGCATCTCATGCAGTACCAGGATCAAGGGCTGAGAGTCTCAATCTAGTGTCATCCTTAGGACCTAGGTCGCTGCCGCCGGCCCGGGTGCGGAGAGGCGACCCATCTGTCGGCCCTTGACCGCCGTGACGCCGCCCGCTCACTCAGGCGTCGTCGTTTGACGTATTTGGCATCCCCCGATACGTTCGCCTGGCCTGCGTCGTGGCGACGGATCCCCCCCAGGTCTCGGAAAGGAGTTCCCCCATGTCGAGACGATGGCGTCTCCTGGTCATGCCGGCGCTCGCCCTTGCGCTGGCGGTGGTGCCGATGCTTCCGGCTTCCGCGGTGGTCGGCGACACCCTGGTGTCGAACGGCAGCCCCACCACGCCGTTCTCCCAGAACAAGCAGAACGAGCCTGCGGTGGCCATCGACGCGAACCACCCGAACATCCTCGCGGCCGGGGCCAACGACGAGATCGACATGGAGGCGTGCAACGCCGGCGACGACACGACGTGTCCGTTCACCCCGGGCATCGGCGTCTCCGGCGTGTACTTCTCCTTCGACAGCGGCACCACGTGGCACCAGCCCACGTACACGGGACTCACCGCCCGCAACTGCCTGGGCGTCGTCGGCAACTCCGACCCCGGTTGCACGCCTCAGGTCGGGCCGATCGGCACGCTGCCCAAGTACTTCGAGAACGGCCTGCTGTCCGACGGTGACCCCGCCCTGGCGTTCGGTCCCCGCAAGGGAGGGCCCTCCGACCCCGTTCCCGGGAGGTTCGACTGGGCCAACGGCTCGCGCCTGTACTACGCGAACCTCACCGCGAACATCAACGGAAAGGCCACGGAGACCTTCCGTGGGTTCGAGGCCATCGCGGTGTCCCGCACGGACGATGTGCAGGCCGCGGCCACCGGGAGCAACGACGCCTGGAAGGCGCCGGTCATCGTGTCGCGGCAGTCCTCCACCACCTTCTCCGACAAGGAGCAGATCTGGGCGGACAACGCCGAGTCGAGCCCGTTCTTCGGGACCGTCTACGTGTGCTGGGCGGCCTTCATGGGCCAGGAGAAGTCACCGAACGCCGCCCCGGCCGGGCTCCAGGTGGCCGTGTCGCATGACGGCGGCTCGACCTGGCAGCAGCGCCCCATCGGATCCGCCGCGAACAACGGCCAGAAGAACCCGCTCGACGGGTGCACGGTCCGCACCGACAGCCACGGCACGGCGTACGTGTTCGGCATCGGGACGAAGTCCCAGGCCGCCCATCAGCCGTTCGAGCTCATGTCGAAGTCCACGAACGGCGGCACCAGCTGGAGCTCGCCGGTGGCCGTGGCCGGGCCGGTCCACCAGCCGGGCGCCTTCGACCCGGTGCAGGGCCGTCCGGTGATCGACGGTGTCGCCGGGGCCCGGAGTGACCTCGCTCCCGCGCCGAGCGTCGACATCGCCAATGGCGCCCCGACCGGCGCCGACGCAACGAACCGGATCGTGATGTCCTACGTGAGCGGCCCGCTCGCGACGCCGCACGTGGTCTTCACGGAATCGACGAACGGCGGCGGGACGTGGTCCACTCCCACCGCACTCGAGGCAGCGGGCGACCGGGGCTTCTACTCGGCGCCGGCGATCTCTCCGAACGGGACGGACGTCTACGTCGTGTACAACGCGTTCACGACGCCGTTCCGGGACAACACGACCGACCCGCGGTCGCTGGTGGGCGTGGTGCTCCACGCGGACTCGTCGGCCAACCCGGCCACCCCCACGGGTGCCTTCACCGAGATCCATCGGGGCGTGCCCGGTGATCCCCGGGGGAGCAGCGCCAACGCGCTGACCGACGAGTTCCTCGGCGACTACGTGTACGCCGCGGCCACCCGGACCTACGGTGCGGCCGTGTGGAACGACGCCCGGAACGCCGCCGACTGCCCGGCGATCGATGCCTGGCGCCAGAGTCTGCAGGACGGCACCACCGTGCCGAAGCCGGCACCCCAGCAGGACTGCCCGGCGAACTTCGGCAACAGCGACATCTTCGGAGGGGCGTACCCGGATCCAACCCCGTAGCGCTGACCACCCGCAAGCGTGGAGCGCCCCGACAGGGGCGCTCCACGCTGGTCGAGGGACGCCGCCCGAAGGTTCACGTCCGGGCTCGGACGCATCTCGACGCGCGTGATGACACTCCGGCGGTCGCGACGGTAGCCTGTGGGCTGCCGCAGACAGCAGGGGCGCTCGAGCGCGTAATCCTTTGGTACCTGCCGAGGCATGAGGCTTCGCATGCGACCGCCTCCGCCTGGCTCGCTGTCGGCGGAGGCGTTTTCCGTTCCACGATCAGGAGCAACGCATGCCGAAGACCGAGAAGGTCCAGAAGGTCAACGAGCTCGCGGAGCGCATCCGCGGGTCGGAGGCCCTGTTCATCGCGGACTACCGCGGGCTCACGGTGTCCGAGGTGACCGAGCTGCGCCGGTCGCTCCGCGCGTCTGGCACCAAGTTCACAGTCGCGAAGAACACCCTGCTGAAGCGGGCTGCCGACGAGGTCGGGGCAGAGGGGCTCGACGCGCTCCTCGCGGGTCCGACGGCGGTCGCGTTCGTCGACGGCGATCCGATCGCCGCGGCGAAGGGGCTGGTCGACGCGCTCCGGCTGTTCCGGACGCTCGAGATCCGTGGCGGCTACATGGAGGGCAAGGTCATGTCCTCCGAGGAGGCGCGGGCCCTCGCGACCATCGAGCCCCGCGAGGTGCTGCTCGCCAAGATCGCGGGCGCGCTGAAGGCCGAGACGTCCCGGGCCGCCTCCATGTTCCAGGCGTTGCAGTCGAGGTTTCTGTCCGTCCTCGAGGCGTACAAGGACAAGGTGCCTGGCGAGACCGAGGCAGCCGCGGACGCGGAGGCCCCGGCGGAGGAACCCGCGGCCGCAGCCGAAGCCGAGGCCGAGCCCGAGGCGGCCGCGGACGAGCCCCCGGCCGAAGCCGAGGCTGAACCAGCGTCGGAACCGGATGCGGAGCCCGAGCCCGAGGCACAAGCAGCAGCCGAGCCCGAGCCGGAACCCGAGCCAGAACCCGAGGCTGAAGCTGAACCCCCGGCGGACGCCGAAGAGCCCGCAGCCGAGGCCGAGCCCGAAGCGGAGGCGGACGGGGAAGCCGCGGCCGACGCAGGGAACGACAACGAGACCGACGACGCGTCGGCGGACGCCAGCGAGCCCGCCGAGACGGAAGGAAAGGAGTAAGCCGTGGCGACAAAGCTCACGTCCGACGACCTCCTCGAGCACTTCAAGGGCATGACCCTGCTCGAGCTGTCGGAGTTCATCAAGAAGTTCGAGGAGACCTTCGAGGTCACCGCGGCCGCGCCCGCGATGGGCATGATGGTGGCCCCCGGCGGTGGCGGCGGTGGCGGCGCTGCCGAGGAAGAGGAGGAGAAGACCGAGTTCGACGTCATCCTCCAGGCGGCCGGCGACAAGAAGATCCAGGTCATCAAGGAGGTCCGGGCGCTCACCAGCCTCGGGCTCAAGGAGGCCAAGGACCTCGTCGACAGCGCGCCGAAGCCGGTGCTGGAGCGCGTTCCGAAGGACCAGGCGGACGCGGCCAAGGAAAAGCTCGAGGCGGCCGGCGCCAGCGTCGACGTCAAGTAGCGGCTCGGAGCAGCAACGCGAAGGGCCGGCTCCCGTCAGGGAGCCGGCCCCTTGTCGTTCCAGCGGTGTCCCGCGCCGGCCGGAATCCGTGCGGACGGGGCGGTACACTCGCCGTGCATTCGGAGTGGCCGGCGTGAGCCGGCCCGGCAACCTGGGGCGGACCTCCAAGGTGCCATCTCGCGAAGCGAGGATGCGGCCCGGACGGGCAATCAGGGTCCGGAAGGCCTGAACCCGGACGCGACGCCACGGCGTCGTCCGTCCGCGCATCCCCCGTTCGCGGGCTCGCACCACGAGGTCCACCGCGCGGGAGAGGACATGGCGGACGACGTTCGGTCACGGATCGGGGCGGTGCTCGCCGAGCGCATCCTGGTTCTCGACGGCGCCATGGGGACCGCCCTGCAGGCCCGCGGGCTCGCCGAGGCGGACTTCCGCGGCGAGCGGTTCGCGGAGCACGACCGCGACCTCCGCGGCAACAACGACCTCCTGAACCTGACCAGGCCCGACGTGGTCGAGGACGTCCACCGTTCGCACCTCGAGGCCGGCGCGGACATGGTCTCCACGAACACGTTCACCTCGACGCCGGTGTCACAGGCCGACTACGGGCTCGAGGGCCTGGTCCGCGAGCTCAACCGCGAGGGCGCCCGCATCGCCCGCCGCGCGGTCGACGCGTCGACCGACGGGTTCGTCGCGGGCTCGGTCGGCCCGACCAACCAGACGCTCTCCATCTCACCGAGGGTGAACGACCCCGCGTTCCGGGCGATCACGTTCGACGAGCTGGCCGAGGGCTACGCGGAAGCCATCCGCGGCCTGGTCGAGGGCGGCGTCGACGTCCTGCTGATCGAGACCATCTTCGACACG
>DATLUW010000582.1:0-3182 GCA_035577825.1 Actinomycetota bacterium
GCCAGCGCGGCGTAGGCGCTCCGGCCCGCCTTGCTGTTGGCGTTGGCCCCGGTGTTCCGGAGGTGGCCTGGGCCACGTCCGGGCTTCGGGCCCGGCTGTGCGTTCGGCACTTGGAATCCCCCTGTCCCGGCCGCCAGCTGCCTGGCGTCCTGTCGAAATGCTCGGTCACTCTCTTTGGTGTAGCGGCGCTCCAGCCCGGAGTCGTATCCGGCGCCGGAGCCAAGGCCCAGACGTGCACGCGCAGCGTCGGCGATGGCCTCGTACGACTTCCCGTGCGCGGCGTAGGCCGAGCCCGGTGCGTCCTGGTAGGCGTGAGTCAGCTCATGGACGATGGCTCCCGCCGCGTCCCGCCGGTTGGCGCCCTTGAACCAGTCGGGGTTCAGGGCGATGTTCGTGCCGCTCGTGGCGGCCACGTCCGTCCCCCGGTCCAGGCTGAAGCTGACCTGGCTCGCGGGCAGGCCAAGCAAGCGAGACAGCTCGTCGCCGTACCGCTTGGTGACCTGCTTCGCGAACCTTAGGGGCTTCATCCTGAGTGGTACCTCTTCCTGCGGGGCTCCGTGTCGATGCTGATGCCCAGCACCACGGCGTCCGCCGCGTCACCGTCCAGGTAGACCTGGATTGCGTGACAGTCGGGCTGCGTGTAGCCCTCGATGTAGCCTGCCGTGGCCGACCCACTCTGCGTCGCCGCCGCGGCGTTGCCGACCGCGGTGTTCAGGTCCCAGTCGGCGTACTGCTGGATGGTGAAGTCGCAGTCGCCACGGACCGCCGCCCACAGGCGCCGGATGCGCCGCTGCTCGCGCGCGGTCCCGAACGGCAGCCACGCCGTGTACATCCACCACCCGATGTCCGTCCCGTCGTCGGTGAAGTCATCGTCGATGGGGTCGTACTCGTAGATGGTCAGCGACTCGTGGCTGTCGGCGAACACCGTCCGCTTGCCGAGGTTCTCGGTCTCGTGGCGGCTGAAGGCCAGCACGGGCAGGTCGGTCTTCCAGAAGCTCTGGGTCGCCGGGTCGTAGAACACCGTGCAGTGCGAGCCCGCCCAGCTGTTGGACCCGGTCTCGCTGGCGTCAGGGATGCTGATGCCGATGAGCCCGCGGTACTTGAACAGCTGCGGCTGGTGGCCGTCCCCGTCGGTGCCCGTCTGCATCTGGGTCACGACGCTGTCGAGCCTCTCCCGGAACCACTTCTCCACCTTCTCGTTGCCCGGGGCGAACTGCTCGGACGTCCCGTCCGTGACGCACAGGCCCTGGTCGTCGAGGAAGTAGACCAGCCCCTCCATCTCGATGACCGTGCGGCTGCCAATCGAGCCGTGCTCGTGGCTGATGCGCCGCGTGGTCCAGGAGGTGTCGTCGCTTCCGGACAGGACCCACAGGCTGTTGCGCTTGAACACGAGCAGGTACTGGCCGAACGGCTTCAGGGCCGTCACCGGCCCGCGCCGCTTGCCGTCGTTGAACGGAATCCACCCGCCGCCTTGGCCGCGGATGTCGTTCCCGGGGACCCAGTCCGTCGGGTCCCACTCGGTCTCGGCGATGTCCTCGCCCTTCTCCAGCTTCACCGGCGCGCTGTACTGCACGCGCGAGTTGTCGCCGGTGCCGTCCGCCCGGAGGAAGAGGCGGTCGGCGAACCAGGCTCCGATGCTGGTCTCCGGGGGAGACGGGATGAACGTCCAGTCCTTGGACGTCTCGCCCTCGTCGTTGATGGGCGTGTCGGCCACGACGCGCTTCCAGTACGTGCGCCAGCTCGACCCGTCGTCGGGTCGGCTGACCGTGCCGTCAGCGTCGTGCTGCTTGATGCAGCGGTAGGACTTCCAGTAGCTGTCGGACTTCCGGCTCACCCGGTCGCCGACGGCGTAGGTGTTGTCCACGTCCCACGTGGTGTACCGGATGTCGCGGTTCGCGGCGTAGTAGCCACCCGAGTAGGAGACCTTCTCCCGGCCGGTCCAGGCGAAGTCCTTGCCGAACTCGGTCGCGGTGTTGACCGAGGCGCCCGAGTCGGACGTCCACGCCTTGTACGTGGCCGCACCTGCGTCGCCGTCCCAGCCACCGGAGCTGGTCCACGAGAACATCGGGTTGCCCTTGGAGCCGCCATACAGCGTGCCGTCGATGTTGACGAACCAGAACATCGCCTTCGGGTGCGACCACGTCACGCCCGAGGTGTCGATGCGCGACGAGCTGTCGGTGTCCAGGTCGATGGCCCAGAGCTGCACGTTGTCCGGGTCCGCGGACTCGTCCGTGAGGACGGCGATGAGGTACCCGTGGTCCCCACCGTGCATGACCAGCTGCTTGACGTAGTGGTCCTCGGTGATTTCCCCACCGCTGAAGGTGTGGAACTGCGAGTAGCCCGGGCGCGTCTTGAGCGCGCCGGTCGCCGTGTCGATGAGCAGGTTCGTCACGTCCGGCAGGACCGTGGGGTCCTGGGACTCGCCGACGCCTGTCGAGACGGCACCGTTCAGCTCCCCGGGGGCCCAGCCCCCGGAGAAGTCGCTCATCTCGATGAGGTTCTGCTGTGTGACGAGCGGCACGGGCACTCCTTAGATGGGTGTTGCGTACAACTCTCCGGTGATGGTCGCCGTGACCTTGTTGGTCACGCTCGCGTCGCCGACCAGGAAGTCGGTCGACGTCAGCTTCAGGCCCGAAGGGAAGTACAGGTCGTAGGTGTCGCCGACGGCGATGGACTTGTCCTTCAGGATTTCCGTGCCCGCCGACTCCGCGCCGGTCGCGCCCACGTAGAGGCTGACCGTCCGCGCGGACGAGTCGGTGTTCACGAGGTGGATGTGCCGCACCAGGGCGTAGACCGCCGAGGATGCGGGCACGTAAAGGTCGTCCGAGGCGTCCGTGATGAACGCCGGGCCGTCCTTGAAAGGTGTACCTGCCATGGTGTATTCCTCCTGTGGTGCTGTCTAGACGAGAGCCCAGACGGCTTCGTCTTCGTCTGTCAACATCGCCCTGTGCTTTGTCGCGGGGTACCAGCCAACGGGGTCGGGGTTGACTGCGGGGAAGGTCGAGGCTTTCGTCTCAATGGCTATCGCGAGCCATGACGAGCTGGTGGCCCACGTCGCCCCCGGCTGGAAGTCCTGCCAACCGTTGTTGGCGTACTGCGTCTCCAGCGCGGCCGTGGTCGTGCTGCCGTCCGACATCTCTGTCCACCCAGTGTCCGGCGAGGCGACCTCTGCGATGCGGTGG
>DATLUW010000583.1:0-2781 GCA_035577825.1 Actinomycetota bacterium
CTCAGGTCATTCGGGTTCAGGTCGTTGATGTAGCGCGCGATCCCCTTGCCGGCATTCACCTGGTAAAGAACGCGGTCGGTGAGATGTTTGACGGGGACGATCACCACACCGCTCACGCTGCCGCCCGCTCCCCAAGTGGAACTCACCTGCCCGGTGCTCGACTGGGCGCGGATCTGGCGCACGACGCCCGCAAGCTGAACGTGCCCTCCCTTGCTCAGCTCGAAAAACTCCCTCAGGATCAGGTCGGGGATGAGGTTCACGCCCGTGCCCCCCGTCACGGAGACCTGGGGCGTCTCCAGGGCCACGGCGAGGCGGTTCTTGTTCTTCGTCCACCAGTAGCGCAGCTGAGGCTGGCGGATGACGTTCTCCGAGCTGATGCCTTCGAAGTCCAGGTCTTCCAGCTCGACGTACGGATCCGAGAACGTCGACCAGGTCTGTCCGACGATGAAGCCGCGATACTGTGCGTAGGCGTGCCGCAGCCGGAACTGGTCGCCGGCCCCGGCGAAGTCCCCTTCGAAGTAGGCTCGCACCTCCTGAGCGCCTCCGGGCGTGCGGAACTCGATGTTGAGTCGGCTGGCCCGCGCCGAGATGTTCGTGCGCCGCGCGTCGCCGGCCGTCTGTGGCACACCCACGGGGATCGAGCTCGTGAGGAATCGGTCGTCGGTTCCGAGCGGATCGAGCGTCAACACCACGGCCGTGCGGATGCGGGCGCCGAACTTGATGGCCGCGTCGGAGCCCGGGATGCGGATCGAGCCGGGGAAATCGCCCGCGGAGACGACGTCGGGCGGCAACTCGGGCGACTTCTGCGACGCGGCCTCCACCTTCTTCAACCGTTCCTCGAGCTTCTCCTCCCAGGCGGGGAAGCCGCCCTGGCTCTCGAGGATCTCGAGGCGCTTCTTCATGTCCACGAGCTGCGAGTCGAGGCCGGCGAGCCGCGCGGCCTGACGGGCGACGACCACGGCCTGGCTGTCCGCCGAGATCGAGAGCGAATCGATCAGCGCGCGCTGCCGCTCGACCAGGACCTGCTGCTCGTCGATCCGCTGCCTCTGATCGTCGATGCGACGCTTCTGCTCGGCGAGCTGGGCGGACGTGCTCGGCGTCGCCCGTTTGGCCGGGGCCTTCGCCGCCGGCTTCGACGCCGACTGTGCCCAGGCGAGCGACGCGGGGACGATCGCCAGGGCGAGAGCCACGGCCCCGGCGAGCACCGCCCCGAGCGGCCGCCCACCCGTGTGCCGCAGAGCCGTCAAAGCAAGATGTCCGTTCCGAGGGAGAAGATCGTGCCGGTCATGCCCGCCGTGTAGTAGCCGAAGTTCGAGCCCGCGGGCGAGCGGTCGACGTGAAGCACGTGCAGGTTCAGCCGCCACTGGCGATTGCCGTACGGATAGAAGCTGGCCCCGCCGCCCAGCTCCCACGGGTTGCGCCGGAACGCATCGAACTCGTACGAGCCCACGCCGTAGATGCCGAGCTTGGCCGGCACGACCATGTGCATCGCCTCGGCGAAGAAGCCGCGGTCGTGGATGTGGCTCAGCGGCAGGGGGCCCGTGGCCTCGAAGTTCGAGAGGATGCGGTACGTGAACTCGCCCTGGAACGAGAAGCCCTGGTACTTGGCGCCGGCGTCGAACGACAGGTCCTGGTACGTGAGCTTCGTCACCGTGACGCCGTTCGCGAGCGCCCCGGCCTCGAACGGGTTGACGCCGTCGGAGAGGCGGATCTGCGTCGCCTTGGGCGGGGCATCGGTCGCGGAGTACCGGCCCTCGCGCGTGGTGCAGGCGGAGAGGCCGAATTGCGTCGCGACCGCGTTGTGCTGCTCGAGGTCGCCGAAGCCGCCCCGGGGTCCGAACTCACCGGTCGTGGGCTGCGTCCACACGCTGGCGCTGTAGGCCATGTCGCGGTTGTCGTCGGCGACGGTGTTCCCGAGCTGGCTGATGCTGCGGTCCACGGCCACGGTGTAGAACACCCGCCGGATCCTGCCCGTGGCCCACGCGCCGGACGCGAAGCCGCCGCGCAGGAACTCCTCGTTCATCAGCCGGTCGCTTCCCGCCCAGAACGGCCAGGAGCCCTGCAGCGACCGCACCGTGAGGTTGGGCGAGATGCCGACGCCGAACGTCATCTTCTCCGACAACAGGTAGCGCAGGTTCCCGAACACGAGCGTCTGCTCGGTCGAGGCCAGCGACCATGCGGTGAGGTTGTAGCGGAACTTGGGATCCACGAACCAACCGGTGAGCCACACCATGCTGCGGTGCCAGTTGATGTCGTTGCGGGCCTTCGCCGTGCGGGGCCGGCCGAGATGATCGGTGAAGTTCTGCTGCGCGGGCGCCTGGTTGATGTAGCGGAAGAGCCCGTAGACGCTGATGTTGAGCGAGCCGCGCGCGGTGCGGATGATGTCGAAACCGGATCCCGGTGTGAACTGCCCTTGGTACAGGTTCTCGTACTTCTCCATCTGCTTGACCTGCGTCGAGTCGGTGATCGGCGGCGGCCCTGCGTCGTCCTGGGCCCGCGCCGCCGTGGGCCCGAGCCCGAGCGCCAGCAGCAACGCGCCACCCCATCGCCAAACGCTTCTCATGATGCGGGTCATCTCGTCGTCTCCCTTGAGGGTGCGATGGCCTGACGATGCAACGCGGCGCGATCCAACCCGACCTGATGCGGCTCAGGGGCCGGCGCCCGAACCAGGCCAGCCCCTGACACCTCGCGCCTCATTGCACGCCGCGCTCGCTCAGCGCGGCTTCACCGCGTACGGATTGCCGCCGACCGCGTTGGAGATCTCGGCGATCGTGTTCTGTG
>DATLUW010000584.1:0-2454 GCA_035577825.1 Actinomycetota bacterium
GCCGGCGGGGCACGACCCCGATCGACCTGACCGCCAGCGGCCTGACGGCGGAGTCGCAGATCCCCTGGGTCTTTCGGCACCTCCCGACCAATGACGAGACGCAGGCGGAGCTGTGGGCGTGGGCCGCGACCGGGACCGCGACGAGCACGCTCGCGCGCAAGGACACGAGCTGGCACGGCGTCGCGGTGAGCGATGCGATCGACCTGGCGTCGCTTACACAGTGGCAGATTTCGGCCGTCTCGCTCCACGGCAAACTGTTCCTGGCCTACAACAGCGCGGTGAACCGGCTGCACGTCTGGGACGGCACCACCCTGCGGCGGGTGGGGCTGCCCGGGCCCGGGAACGCGCCGACGGCGGCCAATGCCGGGGGCGGGACCCTGACCGGGACCCGCTATTACCGCGTGCGCTGGACGGTGCAGTCGGCCGGCGTCACGCTCCGCCGCTCCGAACCGAGCACCGTGCTGACGTTCGCGCCGAGCGGCGCCGGGGCCTCGATCACCGTGACGCGCCCGACGGATGACAGCGAGGGCGCGACGCACTGGGAGCTCGAGGCGAGCACCGACAACAGCAATTTCTACCGGGTCGCCACGACCGTCATCGGCACGACCACTTACAGCGACAGCGCGCCCTACGTGCCCGGCTACGCCGCGTTCCCTTTGAGCCCGGACCTCCTCGATTACGCCCTGCTCGGTTCGGCCCGCTACCTCCTGGTAGACGAGGACCGGCTCGTCACGCTCGGCAACTACGAAGATCCGACGCTCGACTCCCGAGTGACCTGGACGCCGGTGAACGGCGATCCGGGGTCCGGAAACGATGAGCGGGTGGAGACGGACACCGACCCGTTTCTCGACCTCGATGGTTTTGAGGGCGGCCGGCTCGTGGGCGGCGGCGGCCCCGTCAACGGCTGCCTCTACGCGTTCAAGCGGTCCCACATCTATCGCCTGGTGCGGACGGGCAACCGTGAAGCGGCCTACCAGGCCATCACAATGACGAAGTCCCGCGGCGCCCTCGAGGGGTCGATTACCCCGGGCCTCGATGAGGCGGGCCGTCCGGCCCTCTACTTCTGGGACCCGCAGGTCGGGCCCTGCCGGATGGGCGCGGACGGGCTCCAGTGGCTCGGTGCGGACATCTACACGACGACGAAAACGGTCAACCTGAACGCGACGACCCTCGTCTGCCGCACGCTCTATTACCCGCAGGCGCGCCAGGTGCATTTCTGGCTGGCCACGGGCAGCGCGAACATACCCAACCTCCGCCTGGTCCTGCACACGGATCTCACGACGCCCGACAACCAGGGCAACGTGCGGCGGGGCTGGTCGATCTGGACGGGCAACGCCGCCGCCGCGCTCGCGGCCTGCCTGTTTGCGGATAACGTGGACGCCGGCGTCGCCCGGAATTTCACGCTCCGTCCGGTGACCGCCGTGGCGAACGGCCTGCACCGCGGCGACACCGGCACCGACGATTCCGGGACCGCCTTCGCGGCGTATATGGTCAGCCGGCCATACACGCCCGCGAGCATCCTGAACCGGTTCGGGGTGATGGCGGCCGCGCTCCTGGCGAAGGCCGCGGCGGGCGTCTCCGTCAGCGTGACCGGGACGCGCGATTTCGGGGTGGAAACGCTGGCCCGCACGGTCCCGCTCGACCCGGCGGCGGCTGAGACGCTCGTCATCAAGCCGCTCGATTCCTTTTCGTTTGCGGAGCTGAAGGCGCTGCAGATCACCCTGGCAGACACCGGGACGCCCGGGCGCTGGGAGCTCTATCAACTGGCGCTGAAGCCGCGGCCGGAGCAGACCGCGTAATGCTGTCCGATTTCTACTCGGCGGAGATCGGCGACCATCAGACGCAGCTGGCGTTTCAGTCGCTCTACGCGCAGCTCCGGGCGCTGCTCGCGGTCAGCTTCAACGACGACGGGACCCTCATCCCGGCGGTGCCGAGTGTCGGCATCGTCCCGATCGGCACGATCCTCTCCTACGGCGGCGCCACGGTGCCGGCGAAGTGGCTCCTCTGTGATGGGTCCCAGGTCAACCGGGTGACCTACGGGAGCCTGTTTGCCATCCTGGGCACGACCTATGGGGCCGGGGACGGGTCGACGACCTTCAATCTGCCCGACCTGCGGCAGCGGTTCCCGCTCGGGAAGGCGGCGGCAGGGACCGGGGGGACGCTCGGGTCGACGGGCGGCGCCATCGACCACACTCACACCGGGACCGCGCATACGCACACGCTCACGGCGGCCGGGACAAACACGACCGGGGCGCATACCCACAGCGGCTCGACGGGCGCCGAGGCGAGTCACACCCACCCGTATTCGGGGACGACCGACAACGCCGACGCCGGCTCGACGGTGACCGGGAATTTCGGGGCGAACTACTTCACCTCGCAGTCGACCCACGTGCACACCTACAGCGGCACGACCAGCGCCGGGTCCTCGCACGCGCACAGTATCGGGAGCGACGG
>DATLUW010000585.1:0-2704 GCA_035577825.1 Actinomycetota bacterium
ATCTCGTACTCGGACTCGAACAACGTCGACGAGGCGTTCGCGCCGCACGCGATGTTCGTGCGGCAGATCGGGGGGACGTCGGTGTTCTCGTCCGTCGGGAGCGTGAGCGGCACGAAGGCGCCGGTGAACACCGTGACCGACCCCTCCGGCGACGCGCGGTTCGAGGCGGCGACGCAGACGAGCACGAACCAGAAGAACCTCGACATCCTGTCGTCGACGGTCACCCAGCCCGACGCGGCGCACTACAGGATCACGATGCAGGTCGCGGACCTGACGTCGCTCGCGCCCGACCCGACCACCGGGAACACCGACACCACGCTGATCTGGCAGACGCAGTGGCTGAAGCCGTCGACGACCGACCCCGCGGGCGGTTCGAACTTCGAGGTGTACATGGAGTCGCAGAACGGCGCGGCGCCGACGTTCTGGGTCGGGCAGAACGCGGTCTCCGTGCTCGGCGGCGGGGTGATCACGACGTACGTCGGCGACCACAACGTGCCGGGGACGTACACGCCGACCGTGCCCGGGACGATCTCGATCACGGTTCCCGCGTCCGAGGTCACCGTCGCGAACCCGCTCGACACCACGCTGTACCAGGTCACCGCCAGCACGCAGACGCTGACGGGGTCGGCGTCGGACCCGCCGTCCCTCGGCGGCATCGGCGGCACGGAGTTCAACCTGATCGACGTCGCGCCGGGCTACAACTTCGTGCCGGGGGCGGGCGGCGGAAGCGGCGGGGGGAACCCGGCCTGCACCATCAAGGGAACCTCCGGGAACGACAACCTGGTCGGCACGGCCGGCCGGGACGTGATCTGCGGCCTGGGCGGCAACGACACGATCAACGGCAAGGGCGGCGACGACTTCCTCACCGGGGACAAGGGCCAGGACACGGTCGTCGGCGGGGCCGGGAACGACACCCTGAAGGGCGGCTACGGCAACGACAAGCTCGACGCCACCGACTCGACGAACGGCAACGACAAGATGGACGGCGGCCGCGGCACCGACACCTGCACCGGAGACACCGGCGACTCGAAGGTGGACTGCGAGGCCTGAGGGCCGAACCCGGGTCAGGCCGAGCCGGTTCGGGCGCCGAACAGGTCGCCCAGGCGGAGCGCGAGCGCAACGTCGCCCTCCATTGCGATGCGGCCCTGCATGAACGCGTGCCCCGGTTCCAGTTGGCCGGTGAGGATCCGCCCGAACGTCACGGCGGTCATTCGCAGCGTGAGCGCGGGGTTCGCCACACGCGCCTCGCGCGCCGACGCGCCGTCCGCCGTCACCCGCACCGCGAACGCGCGCCCGTCCCGGCCGGGCTCCTCCGGCGACAGCTCGTACTGGATGAACCCCGTGAACCCCAGGCGCTGCTCGGGACGGTAGGACCGCTCCGTCCCCCGCATGATCTGCGTGAGTCCCGGTCCGGACAGCAGGATGCGTTCGAGCTGCCGGTCGGTCCGCGACGCGAGGAACGCCACCGCCCGCCGCTCGAACGCCGCACGCGCCGCCGCGACCCGGGTGCGCATCCGCGCGGAGGCCGCGTGCAGGGCGTCGGCCGCCCGGCTCGATTCGTCGCCTGCGTCAGAGGAGCCGGCGGGGACCATCGCCGGCGCGGCGCGCGGTTCGTCCATCGGGGCGATCTCGTAGTCGCCCGCCTCCCGGGCCGGTGCGCGCCGGGCGAGGGATCGCGCGGACGCGTCGGCGAGGCGTTCGCGGCGCACCCGGTCGCGTTCGTCTGCATGTTCCGCGAACTCCGGCAGCACCTCCGCGGCGAACAGCTCGAACGACTCGCAGACGTGCTCGTGGCGGTTCCGGCCGGCCTGCGACACGAAGATCACCTGGTCGATCCCCGCCGCCTCGTACCGGCGCACCAGGTCCCGAACCTGCGCGGGCGTCCCGATGGCGCCGCGCAGGGACCCCAGCCCCTCCTGCAGCAGGTTCACCCCGAGGGGCGCGCCGCCCGGCTGCACGAGCTCGCGCGCGAACCCCATCTCGCGGCGGTTCGCCTCGAACTCCTCCCACACGTTCGTGCGTCCCGGCAGGTGACGACCGAACACGTAGTAGTGCGTGAGCGAGTACCCGAAGAAGTGCGCCCCGTCGATGCCGCGCTCGATCGCGGTCTCCTCGTCGCGGTGCAGCATGAACGGCACCACGACCGCGACGTTCGGGTTCACCGCGAACCCGGCCGGCACGCACTCGTCCGACTCGACGATGCGGTAGTACTCGTCCGCCCACTCCTTCGCCTGCTCCGGCTCCACGAACGAGAACGACAGCGCGCCGATGCCGCGGCGGGCGGCCTCGAGGATCGTCTCCCGGCGCGAGCACGCGACCCACAGCGGCGGGTGGGGGCGCTGCGCCGGCTTCGGAACGACGTTCCGCGGCGGCATGCGCAGCCACCGGCCCTCGTACCCCGCGAACGGCTCCTCCACGAACATCCGCGTGATGGCGTCGAGCGACTCCTCCCACTGCGCGCGCTTGTCGTCCCGCGACACGCCGAACCCGCCCAGCTCGGCCTGCGACGACGACTCGCCCGTGCCGAACTCCACCCGTCCACCGCTCACCAGGTCGAGCGTCGCGACCCGTTCGGCGACCCGGGCCGGGTGGTTGTAGCCGGGCGGCAGCTGCACGATCCCGTGTCCCAGCCGGATGCGCTTGGACACGGGATCGTGCAGCTGCCGCCCGGCTACAACCACCCGGCCCGGGTCGCCGAACGGGT
>DATLUW010000586.1:0-2161 GCA_035577825.1 Actinomycetota bacterium
ACCCCAGGCCATCGTGATCTTCGGGGCGTCCGGCGACCTCACCAAGCGCAAGCTCCTGCCGGCGTTCTGGCACCTCTACGCGGAGGGCCTGCTGCCGGAGGGCGTCGCGATCGTCGGCTACTCCCGGACCGACATGAGCGACGAGGCGTGGCGGAACTACGCGAGGGAGCAGATCTCCCAGTTCGCCCGGGAACAGCCCGACGGCGAACGGTGGGACGACTTCGCCCGGCGCCTGTCGTACTGCCCCGGGGAGTTCTCCAACGAGATGGCGATGCAGCACCTCCGCACGCACCTCGAGGACGTCGACCGGCTGCTCGGGACGAACGGCGGGCGTTTCTACTACTGCGCCACGCCGCCGGCCGCCTACCCCGACATCGTCACGCGGCTCGGGGAGGTCAAGCTCCACGAGGACGCGAAGATCGTCATCGAGAAGCCGTTCGGCCGCGACCTCAAGACCGCCATCGAGCTCAACCAGAAGATCCACGAGGTCTTCCAGGAGAAGCAGGTCTTCCGCATCGACCACTATCTGGGCAAGGAGACCGTGCAGAACCTGCTCGCGCTGCGGTTCGCCAACGGGATGTTCGAACCCATCTGGAATCGCCGGTACGTCGACAACGTGCAGGTCACCGTGGCCGAGGAGATCGGCATCGAGGGCCGCGGCTCGTTCTACGAGCAGACCGGCACCATCCGGGACATGATGGTGACGCACCTGTTCCAGATGGTCACCGTGATGGCCATGGAACCGCCGGTCACCTTCGAGCCCGACCGCCTCCGCGACGAGAAGGTCAGGGTGCTGCGATCGATGCAGCCGATCGACCCGAAGAAGGCGGTCCGCGGGCAGTACATCGGCTACCGGAGCGAGAAGGACGTCGCCCCCGACTCCCAGGCCGACACCTACTCCGCCGTCCAGGTGTTCATCGACAACTGGCGGTGGGCGGGGGTGCCGTTCAACCTCCGGACCGGGAAGAACCTCCACCGCAAGATCACCGAGATCTCGATGTCGTTCCGGCAGGTGCCGTACTCGGTATTCCGGGGAACCGACGCCGTGCCGCTCGGCCGCGACGCGCTGGTGATCCGGGTGCAGCCGGACGAGGGCATCTCCCTGCACCTGAACATCAAGAAGCCCGGCCTCGGGTTCGCGCTCGACCGGGCGGAGCTCGACTTCGACTACCAGAGCGCGTACAAGACGCCGCTCATCGAGGCATACGAGACGCTGATCCTCGAGGCGATGGCCGGCGACCACACGCTGTTCACCCGCGCCGACGAGGTCGAACGGGGCTGGGAGGTCATCGCTCCGGTGGTCGAGCAACGGCCTCGGGTGCACTTCTACGAGAAGGGGTCCTGGGGCCCGGTCGCCGCCGACGAGCTGGTCCTGCCGCGGCACTGGCACGTCACGCCGCCCGCGGAGGACCTGGGGCACCAGCATCCGCACACCGGGCCGGAGGCTCCCGCGGTCTGAGCGGTACGCTGGACGCCCGTTCGCGCTCGCCGCACGTGGGCGCGATGGCGATCCTGGCTGACCGACGAGGGAGGTTCGACCGTGGCACGCGACGTCGACTGGGTGCTGTTCGAGAAGGCCGTGGAGATCACCGGTTCCGCGCTCCGCGGGACGATGGGCGCCGAGAACTCGAAGGAGCCCGCGTACGCCGGGGAGGTGTTCCGCGCCATCTGGGCCGCGCTCAAGGAGGCCGCGGAGGAGCTGCCGGACAAGGGTTCGCTGCCGGGGTTCGGCAGGTAGGGCGACCGGGCTTGCCGGGCTGCTCCGGGCGGGCCGTTCGCCGGCTACTCGGGGGCGGCCACGTCGCGGAGCGAGAGCATGCCGACCACCTGCTCGCCCTCGACGACCGGCAGGTGGCGGAACCCGCCCGAGAGCATCATCTCGAGCGCCTGCTCGGAGGGGGCGTCGGGCCCGATGGTCTTCGGGTTGGCGGTCATCCAGTGCGAGACGGGATGACCGGCGGCGTCGAAGTGCTCGCCAAGCGCGCGGACGATGTCGCGCTCGGTGAAGATCCCTGCGAGCCGGCCGCCCTCCATGACGAGCGCCGACCCCACGTGCTTGCCACCCATCACGGTCGCCGCCTCGGCCACGGTGGTGTCGGGGTCGACCGTGATGAGGTCGCTGTTCATGACGTCGCCGACGGTGGACATGGCTCCGGACCGT
>DATLUW010000587.1:0-3749 GCA_035577825.1 Actinomycetota bacterium
GCAGTCGTCCCTCGGCGTCGGCGCCGCGGTGGAACAGGGCGACGAGCTCGGGTTCACGCTCGACGCCCTCTCGCTCGGGAACGGGACGCAATCCGACCTGGTCATGGGGGACCTGCTGGAGGACATCGGATCGGTGTTCGATGCGGGGGCCGTATTTGTGCTGTTCGGGGGTTCGAGCGGGCTGGCGACTCCGAACGCGGAGTCATGGAACGCCGACACGGATGGCGTCGGGGCCGGGTCGATCGTCGCCGGGCGCTTCGGGTCCTCGGTGAGCTGAGGCCGGGTACCGTTTCGGGTCATGACCGATCCTGTCGCGGCAACCGCTTCGGACGGCGAGCTGGTGGAGGCGATCGAGCAGCATCAGACCGAGCTGTCGATCCGGTGGGCCGAGGCGCAGGACGGCATCGTGGTCGATCGGCCGGGGTTCGTTCGGACGATCAATCCCGAGATCAAGGTGGCGTTCGCGAACAACGTGCACCGGATTCGGCTGGAGCCGGATCGGCTCGCCGCGGCGGTGCGGGAGTGCACCGCCGCGTTCCGCGAGCACGAGGTGCCGGCGCTGTGGTGGGTCTCGCCGCACGCGACGCCGCAGGAGCCGGGGCGCGCCCTCGAGGCGCACGGGTGGCGCTACGACGAGGCGATGCCGTGGATGGCCGCCCGCATGGACCGGATCGAATGGCCGGACACGATGCCCGGGCTCCGCATCGAGCGTGTGACGGACGAGCAGGTGCACGCGAGGTTCGTGCGGGCGATGACCGCCGGGTTCGGCATGCGGCCTCCGGAACAGCACGCGATGAACTCGCTGGCGGATCGCGTCGGCTACGCGCCGGACGCGCCGTGGGTGCGGTGGGTCGGCTCGCTGGACGGCCGGGTCGTCGCGTCGTCCGGGCTGATGCTCGCCGGCGGGGTGGCCGGGATCTACAACGTCGCCACGGCTCCGGAGGCCCGGCGGCGGGGGATCGGCGCGGCGCTCACGGCGGTGGCGGTCGCCGAGGGACGCGGGCGCGGGTACGAGGTCGCCGTCCTCGGCGCGTCGGAGCTCGGATACGGCGTCTACGCTCGGATGGGATTCCGGGAGGTGTGCCGGGACCGCGTGTGGATGCTGCCCGAACGATCGAAGGGAACCACGTGACCGACGAACCCGATGCGAACGAGGCGAACGATCGGCCCGCCCAGCCCTCCGATGAGGAGATCCGGCAGCTCCGCAAAACCGCGTCCAGGTCGCTCGTCTGGCACGGCAGCCGCGACGCCGCGAGCTATCTGTCGGAGCTCCCCGCGAGCACCGAGACCGACCAGTACGGCGAGGGCGGCGTCGTCCCCGAGCTCGAGGCGGAGGTGGCCTCGCTCCTCGGCAAGCCGGCGGCCGTGTTCATGCTGAGCGGCACGATGGCCCAGCAGATCGCGCTTCGCGTCCACGCCGACCGCCGGGGACGCCGGACCGTGCTGTTCCATCCGTACTGCCACCTCGCGCAGCACGAGGAGGAGGCGTTCGAACGGCTCCACGGCCTGCACGGCCACCCGGTCGGATCGCTCGAACGGCTGATCACCGTGGATGACCTCGAGTCCGTCCACGAGGACGCCGCCGCCCTGCTGCTCGAGCTGCCCCAGCGGGACCTCGGCGGGGAGCTGCCCGCGTGGGACGACCTGATCGCGCAGGTCGACTGGGCCCACGACCGGGGCGCGGCAGCGCACATGGACGGCGCGCGCCTGTGGGGGTGCACGGACTTCTACGGGCGGTCGCTCGCCGAGATCGCCGAACCGTTCGACACGGTGTACGTCTCGTTCTACAAGCAGCTCGGCGGGCTGCCGGGTTCGATCCTCGTGGGGCCCGAGGACGTGATCGCCGAGGCCCGCGTCTGGCGTCGGCGCCACGGCGGGACGCTGTTCGGCATGTGGCCGAACGCCGCGTCCGCGCTCCACGTGCTGCGTCTCCGGCTTCCCCGGATCGCCGACTACCGGAAGCACGTCCTGGCGATCGCCGACGCACTGCGCGGGCTCGAGGGCGTCGACATCGTCCCGGACCCGCCGCAGACCACGATGATGCACCTCGTGTTCCGGCGGCCCCGTGAGGAGCTGGTCGCGACCGCCCTGCGCATCGCGCGCGAGGACGGCATCTGGGTCAACGGCTACTTCGCCGACACCGGCGCGCCCGGCGTGGCCCGGGCGGAGTTCGAGACGGGCGACGCGACGATGGAGTTCTCGCCCGAGGAGTACCGCTCGGTGATCGAACGGCTGGTCGCCGGCTGAACACGCCGGCGGCGGTTTCCCGGCAGAATCCGGTCCTTCACGAAGGAGGCGCGCCCACATGACCGCATCGCCAGCCGACCCGGACCTCGGAACCATCCTCGGCGTCTGGGCACATCCCGACGACGAGACCTACCTGTCCGCCGCGCTGATGGCCAGGGGCGTCCGCGACGGCCGCCGCGTGACCTGTGTGACGGCGACGCGGGGCGAGGAGGGTTCCTGGGACGAGGAACGCTGGCCCACCGCCGCCATGGGGGAGGTCCGCGACGCCGAGCTGATGCGTTCGCTCGAGATCCTCGGCGTGACCGACCACCGGTGGCTCGACTACTACGACGGCACGTGCGCGGACGCCGACCAGGCCGAGGCCACCGCGAAGGTCGAGGCCATCCTCCGTGAGGTCGACCCCGACAGCGTGCTCTCGTTCGGGCCGGACGGCATGACCGACCACCCCGACCACAAGTCGACCTGCGCGTGGGCGACCGAGGCGTTCCGGCGTGCCGCGAAGCCCGGCGCGAAGCTGTACCACGCGTGCATGACGCCGGAGTGGGCGGCGGAGTTCGTGCCGCTGATGAACCGGTTCAACGTGTTCATGTCGGACGACACGCCGCCGGTCGCGCCGCGTTCCCAGTTGGCCATCGCGTACGAGCTGTCCGACGAGGAGCTCGACCAGAAGCTCGCGGCGATCGACGCCCACGAGAGCCAGGTCGAGGGCATGATGAACGCGTTCGGCCGCGACTTCTTCCGCAGGGCGCACAAGGTCGAGACGTTCCGGCTGGCCGAGACGAAGTGAACCCCGACCGCGAGCCCCCTGCCGCCGGCCGCGCCCGACCCGGTCCACCGCCGACCCCGCCGCCGCCCGTTCCCGACCTCGACTGGCCACCCGATCGCGCGCGGGCGTTCGCGGAGCGGGCGCTCGACCTGTGGACCGAATACCTCGAACGCCTCCCCGATCTCCCCGTCGCCCACGACGCCGGCCAGGACGAGGTCCGGGCGGCCGTCGCGCTGGCGGTTCCCGAGGAGCCCATGCCCGACGACGAGCTGGCGGCGTACCTCCGCGATCTGGTGTTCCGGTGGTCGATGTCGCCGGGGCACCCGCGGTACATGGCGTACATCAGCGGGCCCGGCACCGCGCCCGGCGTCGCGGCCGACCTGCTGGCCGCCGGGCTGAACCAGAACGCCGGCGCCTGGCGGCTGTCCCCGGCGGCGTCGGAGATCGAGCTGCACCTCACCCGGTGGTTCGCGCGGCAGTTCGGGCTGCCGGACGGGGCTGGCGGGCTGATCGTGTCCGGTGGCGCCATGGCCGCGTTCGTCGGGCTGAAGGTGGCCCGGGACCGGCAGACCGGCCTGGGGGTTCGCCAGCAGGGGGTCGCGGCCGCCGGGCCGGTCGCGATCTACGGCAGCTCGGAGGTGCACGTCGTGACCGACCGGGCGGCCGACATGCTCGGCCTGGGCATGGACGCTGTGCGCCGGGTCGCCGTCGACGCCGGCAGGCGGATGGACCTGGC
>DATLUW010000588.1:0-7785 GCA_035577825.1 Actinomycetota bacterium
CGACGTGCTGATCCCGTTCCTGGTGACCCGCCAGATTCTGTGCGGCGCGGGCAAGGTGATCCAGACTCCGCGCGGGGCGTCGTACTCCGTGAGCCAGCGCGCTGAGCACATCTGGGAGGGCGTCTCCAGCGCCACCACGAGGTCACGGCCGATCATCAACACCCGCGACGAGCCGCACGCCGACGCCGAGCGCTTCCGCCGGCTCCACGTGATCGTCGGCGACTCGAACATGTCCGAGTGGACGAACCTCATGAAGGTCGGCATCACCGACCTCGTCCTGCGCATGGTCGAGGAGAACACGGTGATGCGCGATCTCACGCTGGAGAACCCCATTCGCGCCATCCGCGAGATCTCGCACGACATCTCGTGCCGGAAGAAGGTCCGACTGGCGAACGGCCGCGAGCTCTCCGCGATCGACATCCAGAACGAGTACTACGAGCGCACGCAGCGGTTCCTCGAGCGCCGCGGGGGCGATGCCCTGTCGAAGCGCCTGCTGCAGGAGTGGCGGGCGGCGCTCGACGCGCTCGCCGCGCAGGAGCCCGAGCGGCTCGTCCGCAAGGTCGACTGGGTGACCAAGCATGTCCTCATCGAGCGGTACCGGGCCAAGCACGGCCTGCAGCTCGCGAGCGCCAAGGTCGCGCTGATGGACCTCGCCTACCACGACGTGAACCGCGACCGCGGGCTCTACTACCTGCTCGAGCGCAGGGGCAAGGTCGACCGGGCGGTCGAGGAGAAGGAGGTCACGCGCGCCATGCGCGAGCCCCCGCAGACGACCCGGGCCCGCCTGCGGGGGGAGTTCATCCGGCACGCCAAGCAGCGCCGCCGCGACTACACGGTGGACTGGGTACACCTCAAGCTCAACGACCAGGCCCAGCGGACGGTGCTCTGCAAGGATCCGTTCCGTTCGGTGGACGAACGCGTGGAGCAGCTCATCGCCCACATGTAGCCGGGGCTCAGCCGGCGATGGCCGTGGCCGGTTCGGTGGACTCGGCGACCTGGGCGAGGTCGCGTTCGATCGAACGGTGGGTCACCGGCGAGGAGAGCACGATCGAGGTCACGGTCTCGCCGTACGGCATCAGCCGGTCGATGAGCTCCTGCAGGTGCTCCACCGAGCGGAGCGCGACCTTCATGCTGTAGGACTCCGCGCCGGTGATGCGATGGCACTCGAGCACCTCGGGGTACTCGCTCACGATGCGGCCGAGCTCGAGGCAGTTGACGCCGCGGTGGGTGACGCGGATCACCGCGGTGAGGGGCAGCCCGACGCGGGCGGTGTCGACGTCCAGGCGGTAGCCGCGGATGATGCCGGCCTCCTCCATGCGGCGAACGCGGTCGGCCACGGCCGGAGGCGTCAATCCGACGCGGCGCCCCAGCTCGGAGAACGAGAGGCGGGCGTTGTCCTGCAGCTCGTGCAGCAGGGCCCAGCCGATGTCGTCGAGTTCCTGGGTGGGTTCCAAAGTATTCCGCCTCCTGGGATTTCGTTTTGTGATTCAGAGCACGAAAACAGTTTGCATCATGTGTTCCATTTCCGCAAGAACCTTTCTATGATGTCGCACATGAACCGCTACGTGGAAGCTCTCAGGGACCGTGGGATGTCCCGGCGCCGGCCCGGCGAGGCGTCGTGGGTCACGTTCGCGGTCCTGGTCGTGCTGTTCGTGGGCATGCTCTCGTCCGCGAGCTCGATGTCGACGACGGGCGGCGTCCTGATGATCGCGGCCTCGTTCGCGCTGCTGGGCGTGGCCGGCTGGCTGTGGGGCGCCGACTCGCGCGACGGGACGGACTGGACGCCGCGCAAGCCGGGGGCGCTCCGGTGACGAAGGCCGGCTCGGGCGCGGCCGTCGGGCCGCGCCCGACCACCCCCAAGGTGTGGGCCGCGCTCGGCATCGTCTACGTGGTGTGGGGTTCGACCTATCTGGCCATCCGCGAGGCGATCGCGACCATCCCGCCGTTCCTGATGTCGGCGACGCGGTTCCTGATCGCGGGCGGACTCCTGTACGCGTTCTCGGCCCGCCGGGGCGACCGGGTGGGCGACCGCCCGGGCTGGCTTCAGTGGCGCTCCGCGATCATCGTCGGCGGATTGCTCCTGTTCATGGGGAACGGGGGGGTCACGTGGTCCGAGCAGTACATCCCCTCCGGGATCACCGCGCTGCTCATCGCCACGATTCCGCTGTGGATGGTGATCGTGGGGCGACTGTGGTTCAGGGAGCGACTCGGGACCCGAGCGGGCGTCGGGGTGGCGATCGGGTTCGCGGGGATCGTGCTGCTCGTGCTGGGAACGGGGACCGGCGGCGGCCACCTGCGTCCGGCCGGCGTGATCGGCTGTCTGGTGGCGGCGACGTGCTGGGCGACCGGGTCGCTCTATTCGCGGCGGGCGCCGCTTCCGTCGCGGCCGCTCGTGTCGACGGCCATGCAGATGCTCGCCGGGGGCGTGTTCCTGACGATCGTGGGCGTCGCGAGTGGCGAGCTCGGGGACGTCCACCTCTCGCAGATCTCGTTGAAGTCCGTGTTGGGGCTGGCGTACCTGATTGTGTTCGGGTCGCTGATCGCCTTCAGCGCGTACGTGTGGCTCCTCCGCAACGCGAACCTGTCGCTCGTGGCGACCTATCCGTACGTGAACCCGGTCGTCGCCGTCTTCCTCGGGTGGGCCATCCTGAGCGAACCGGTGACCCTCACGACCGTGCTCGCCGGCGGCGTGATCGTGGTGGCCGTCGCGCTCATCGTCAGCTCGCAGCATTCGTCGCATGGGCACGACGAAGCCGAACCGGTCGCGGCCGACCAGCTCGGCGAGGCCGAACCCGTGCCCGAGCCGGTCGCCGCCACTACCGGGCGCACTCAGATGCGCTCGGTCGCCGCCGTCAGGACGTCCGTGCCGGACCTCGACGACGAGGACGAGGCCGCCCCGGACGACGACGCGGCGTGAAGCCCCGGAACGGTGTTCTCGACGCTCCGTGACATGACGCCCGCCTGGGCGACAGGTGGCGAATGTCGCCTGAGGCGCGGCTAGCTGCGAAGGGTGGATCGGGCATACTCGACATCGATGGGATGGGGCGGGAACGGCACCACCCGCGTTCGCCCGGTGAGGCGCCATCCGCGTTTCTCGTAGAAATCACGCGCCCGATGATTCTCGGTCAGCGTCCAGAGGCGCGCCTCCTGGACCTTCGCTGCGCAGAGCCGCTCCAGAGCGAGGTCGTGGAGCGCGCTTCCGACACCTTGGCTCCACGACTCCGGCATCACGTACAGAGTCGCGAGTACGCCGTGGCCCAAGGAGACCACTCCGACGGCCTCGTCGTCCTCGAACGCGAGGTACGTCTCCGCATGCGGGTCGTTGAGTGCGGAGATCCAGTCCGCTCGGATCGCTGCGTCAGGGAACTCGTAGAGGTCTGGTGGGAAGACGTGTTGGAAGCCCGCGAGCGACGCAGCGCGGGCGATCCGAAAACACAGCTCGGCGTCCTCCACGGTCGCAGGCACGACTCGCACGGCCGATACAAGGTACTGCGGTCAAACCAGGCTCGGCGCCCTGGGGTGTGTCGTCGAGACCCGTCCTGGTCGAGGTAGCTCTCACTCGGCCGGAAGCCGAACTCGGACGCTCAGCCTTCGGAGGCGCGCCAGCGGCGGTTCCCGGCGGCCATGCGCCCGGCGAGGATTCCAGCCGCGCCGCCGGCGAGGAAGAACGCAGGGTCGTCTTCGGGGGTGCGGCCCATCGACTCCACAGCCACCCCGGCCTCGCGCAGGGCGTCGAGTGCGGTCTCACCGGCTCCCTCGACGAGCTGGTGGCGCTCCTCCAGATGAGCTGCCCGAAGCGCGTCCCAGACGAGGGTTCGCTCCGGTTCGGCCAGGGCGGGAACGGCGACGGTCGCAGGGACCAGGCACACGTCCGCGAGGATCGTGAGGGAGTGGTGGGAGACGCCGCGGTGGCGCTCGCGCTCGTCGGCGAAGCTCACACGGAGCGCCGCCACGGGACGGCCGCCCAAGGCGTGGGCGGCGTTCATCGAGTTGCCGGCGGCGAGGGCCGAGACGCCCCACCGGGTGTTCGTGCCGAGGTTCCCCGGGCCGTCGGCAACCACGACGACGTCCGCGCCGAGGACCTCGACCGCGGCGAGGAGACCCGTCCACACGGTGACGGCCTCGAGGTCGCCGCCGAAGCTCTGCCCGGCCGTCACGAACCCGCCCAGCATGCCGGCTTCCCGCAAGCGGGGGACCAGCCGTGACAACGGGCCGGGCAGGGCAGCCTGGTCCGTCATGACGTACACGACTCTCTCGGCCCCCGCCGCCCGCGCCCCCGCCGCCACCGGCGCGATGAGCGAGTGCAGGGGCGCGACCACGACGGGCGTGCCCCGCAGTCCTTCCGAGGCCTCCAGTTGCTCGCCGTGCGTCTCCTCGACTGACGACACCTGCGTCTGCAGCGGCAGATACCGGGCCTTCATCACGCGCCCCGGGGCGGGCTCCTCGGACGGCTGGGCCGGACCGTCCACCGCCACCACCAGGGAGAACCCGCCAGTTCCCAGCCCGAGCGCCACCGCCGTCGTGTTCAGCAGCACACGATCGCCTGCCGCGACGGGCCCGACGAGGTCCGGGTACGCGATCGCGTCGGCCTGGGCGCCCTCGACCGAGACGCGCAGCTCGACCGCGCCCGGGCGCGTCACGGCGACGCCCACAACCGTTCCCCAGCGGAGCCGGACCATGGCGGCGAGTATGATCCGCGCCGCATGCACCCGTTGGAACGGCTGCTCAACCTGGTCATCCTGCTGCTCGAGACCCCCCGCTTCCTGACCTTCGAGCAGATCCGCGAACGGCTCCCCGCCTACGACCAGGGCGACGACGACAGCGCCAAGCGGATGTTCGAACGCGACAAGGACGTGCTGCGCGACCTCGGCGTCCCGGTCGAGGTGGGTTCGACCGACGCCTGGGAGGTCGAACAGGGCTACCGCATCCCCAAGGACCGCTACTACCTGCCCGACATCGAGTTCACCGAAGAGGAGATCGCGGCGCTGTTCGTGGCGGCGCAGACGCCGGGGACGGAGGACGACGCCGGCCAGGCCGTCCGCAAGCTCCAGTCCGGGGTCGAACCGAGCGTCCTCGCCCTGATGTCTGGGGGACCGGTCGCGGCCGGCGCCGACGCCCCCGGCGGCCGGTTGCGCGCGGTGACCGGGGCGATCGAGGCCAAGCGTGCGCTCCGGTTCGACTACCGGGCCGCGTCGGGCGAGGTCGCGACCCGCCATGTCGACCCCTGGTCGCTCGTGTGGCGCATGGGCCGGTGGTACCTGGTCGGGTTCGACCGCGACCGCGGCGAGATCCGCGCGTTCCGGCTCAGCCGGTTCCGTTCGGACCCGGAGTCGGCTGGGGAGGCGTCGGCCCCGCCCGAGGGGTTCGACGGGCGCGAGCACGTCGTGGGCGGCCCGTCGGCGCCGCCCGAGGAACCGGTGACGGCCCGCGTGCTGTTGTCCCCGAACGTGGCCTGGTGGGCGGTGTCCACCTCCACGGGCGCGCGGGTCGTCGGCACGCGCGAGGACGGGTGGGTCGAAGCCGAGTTCCCGGCCGAACGCGGCGAGTCGTTCACAGCGTGGGCGCTGTCGTTCGGGCCGGAGGCGGTCGTCCTTGCGCCGCGGGAGTTGCGCCAGGACGTCGTGCGGCGGCTCGAGGCGGCGGGGGCCTGAGGTGGCCAGGCCGGCGAAGGTCTCCGAGCGGCTCCGCCGGCTGCTCGCGGTCGTGCCGTACGTCGTCCAGCACCCCGGCGTTCGCATCGATGAGCTGTCGCGGCTGTTCGACGTGCCGGAGGGGGAGCTCGCGGCCGATCTCGACCTGCTGTTCATGTCGGGGCTCCCGCCGTACGGGCCGGGCGACCTGATCGAGGTCCAGGTCGAGGACGGCAAGGTGTGGATCTCGATGGCGCCGTACTTCGTCCGCCCGCTGCGCCTCACCCGGAGCGAGGCGCTCGCACTGTACCTCCAGGGGACGGCACTGCTCGGCACGCCGGGACTCGCCGAGGCAGCGGCCCTCGAATCCGCGCTCGGGAAGCTCGAGCATGCCCTCGGCCCCGACGCGCTGGGGAACCTGGCCGGACGCGTCGAGGCGGCCGAACCGGCGGGGGACGCGCCCGAGCACCTCGGGGAGTTCCGGGAGGCGGCAGCGGAGCACCGCCGCCTCGAGATCGAGTACTACGCGGCCTCGACCGACGAGACCACCGTCCGCGAGGTGGACCCGGAGGAGGTGTTCTCGGCGCTCGGCCGGTGGTACGTGGTGGCGTTCGACCACCGGTCGAACGAGGAGCGGATGTTCCGGCTCGACCGGATCCGCAGCGCCGAGCCGACGGGGGAGACGTTCGAGCCGCGGGGCCTCGCCGGGGCCGGGCGCCCGTTGTACACGCGATCGGGCGAGGACATCGAAGTTCGGCTTCGGCTCGCGCCCGGCGCACGGTGGGTCGCCGAGTACTACCTGACCGAACACGAGACCGAGCTGCCCGACGGTTCGGTCGAGGTCACGCTCCCCACGAAGCACCTCACGTGGGTGGCCCGGCTCGTGCTCCGGCTGGGCGACTCCGTGGTCGTGCTGTCGCCCGACGAGGTGCGCGAGGAGGTCCGCGGCGTCGCGGGCGCCACGCTGGCCGCCTACGGACACCGGACCGCCTGAGACGGGGTCGGCCATTCGGCCTCCGCCGCGCGGCCCCCCCTCGGATGGACCTTCGGCTCGTTCGATTCAAGCGGCACAAAAACCCCGCCGATATCTGGATCGTCATGACCACCATCCGAACGACCTGCCCCCGCTGCGGGGAAGTGGACATGGGCCCGGAGGCCATCCTGCTGTCGGTGGAGCGGGGGGGCAGCGAGGGCTTCTACCGGTTCGTGTGTCCGGAGTGCATGGGACCGGTCGAGAAGCGCGCGGACCGCAAGATCGTCGCCCTGCTGGTCTCGGCCGGCGTCGACGTGAGCGACCAGGGTCCGGCGAGCGCCGCGGTGCAGTCGCGCCTGGACCAGCTCGTCGAGGAGCGCCCCGAGCGGGCGGAGAGCGACGCGCCCGCGTTCACGGTGGACGACCTCATCCAGTTCCACTTCCTGCTGCAGGACGAGGACTTCTGCAAGCAGCTCGTCTCCGAGCACTGAACCCGCTCTCGGGCGGCGTCGCCCGCTTGGGTATGCTCGCCGTGTCATGAACATCGTCGCGGTCGTGTGGCTGGTCATTGGCGTCGCGACCCTGCTCGTGCTCGTCATCTTCATGGTCTCGTTCGTGAAGCAGGTCCAACGACTCTCCTCCTCCGTGGTGCAGTTCCAGCGCGAGGTTCAGCCGGTGCTCGAGTCGATCCAGCGCGACGCGCAGGAAGCGCAGGAGCACTCCGAGAAGCTGCAGAGCGAGGCCGAGGCGCTGCGGGCGGCCGGCCAGGTTGAGCAGGCCGGGAACCGCCCCCGGACCAGGGCCCGGCGGTAGACTCAGCTTTTCCGAACCGGTCCACCCGGGAGCCCCATGTTCAACATCGGTCCGCCGGAACTCATCGTCATCCTGCTGGTGGCGCTGCTGATCGTCGGGCCGAAGCGGCTGCCTGAGGTCGGGAAGTCGGTCGGCAAGGCGCTCCGCGAGATCCGCCGCCAGACCGACGAGGTCCGATCCTCCTTCGAGATGAACCTCGACGACGACCCCGACGACACCCACGACGAACCCATCGAAGACGTGACCGCGAGCGCCCCGATCGCCGCCGCCGCAGAGGGCGACGATCAGGGCTGGGACGCGACCCAATGGAATTCGGACGACGAGCCCGAGACCTCGGCCGAGGCCGGTACTCAGCCCGAAAGCGGCGCC
>DATLUW010000589.1:0-4452 GCA_035577825.1 Actinomycetota bacterium
GTGCAGCCGGCGAGCACCACGAGCGTCACGGCGAACACCGGCAGGAAGCGCACGCTCCTCGAGGCCTGCCTGGTCATGGCTCCACCCCCTGTTCGGCGACCGGCCGGCCCCCGGGAGCGCCGCCCCCGCCGCTTGGCGGGAGGCAACTGGAGCGCTCGCGACCGCCGCGGACGATGTCACGCGACCCGACTGTGGATCGGCGGCGACCGTCACGTCGTCGACGTGATGTCCGACACGTCGATGCGCCCCGATCAGTCGGGGAGGTCGAACTCCCCGCGGGCGACGATCCGCACTCCCCCGCCGACCAGGACCGACCACGAGTCGCCCTCCGGTTCGACCGTGACGTGCAGCGTGCTCGGGCGGCCGATCTCGTCGCCCTGCCGGATGGTCATCGAACCGGGCATCCGCCCGAGTCCGCGCGCGGCCATGTACGCGCCGCACGGCCCGGCCGCGGAGCCCGTCGCCGGGTCCTCGGACACCGTGACGCCGGGAGCGAACAGCCTCGCCTTGGCGCCCTCGTCCGTGACCGCGAACAGGTACAGGGCATCGCACCCCAGTCCGGCGTTGATCGCCGCGACCTCGCTCGAGCGCATCTCCGCGCGGACGACGGCATCCGGGGACGCGATGGGGACCATGAGGTGCCGAAGCCCGGTCGAAACCGGCTGCGGGGGGTTCCCCGGATCGAGCTCGTCGGGGTTCAGCCCGATGGCTGCCGCGACGCGGTCCCGGTGATCGCCGGTGAGCTCGTCGCCGAACTCGGGCGCGAGCTGCCGGACCTTCACGGTGTCCCCCGCGAGGTCGACCTCCACGGCGAACTCCCCCGCGGGAACCTCCTGCGTCGCGGTCGTGCCGATCCGGCCGTCCGTGGCCAGGACGAACGCCGTTCCGAGCGTCGGGTGGCCGGCGAACGGCATCTCGTAGCCGGGGCTGAAGATCCGCATGGCGTACCGGTCGCCGTTCGCGGAGAGGACGAACGTCGACTCGCTGAAGCCGATCTCGCGGGCGAGCTCCTGCATCCGATCGCCCGTGAGGCCGGAGGCGTCGGTCACGACCATCAGTTGGTTGCCTGCCAGGGGCCGGTCGGTGAAGACGTCCGCGAGGACGAACGGGATGCGCATCGCCGCGGAGTATCGCAGGGCCCGCGCGGTCGATCGCGCGTCAGTGACCGAAGGGCTGCTGCAGGTTGAACTCTCGCGCCAGGCGGAACCCCGCCTTCTGGCCGAGGGTCGCGTTCTTCCCCGCGTCCTTCTTGGTGGCATCGGCGCCGGTCAGGATCCCCGCGGCCAGGTCCAGGAGATTCTGGATCCCCTGCTGGTTCGCCGCGATGAATTCGAGCGCCGCCGCCTGCTCGTCGGTGAGTGTCACGTCGTCCACCTCCGGATAGGTGCCGTCCCATTCCCCGGCCCAGTCGAGCCGTTCGTAGTGCATGGGGTCGCCCCAGTCGCCGCCCCACGTGAATCCCGCGTCGAGGAACGCCTGCCGGAACCAGTCGGGGTGATCGCCCCGGCCGTCCGCCCAGCCGTTCGCCGACGGATTGATGTCGATCGCGACCGGCCAGGAGTGCGGCGAGGGGTCCTCCGACCCCGGATGGTTCGGGTTGTTGATCGGGCGGCAGGAGAATGTCCCCGCGGTCCCGACGTCGTAGCCGCCCGCCACCCGGTGGCCGGCCACGTCGACGTGGTAGGCGCGGGGGTCGTTCGGGTCGTCGTTGATCGCCCGGATCGCGGCGACGGCCTTGAGCAGCGGGGCCACCGCCCCCGACTGGTACTGGATGTCGAACTCGTGCCCGAGGCCGAAGTCGAGGTGCACCGTGACCCGGCCGGTGTTGACACAGCCCGGATACCCCTGGCCGAAGCGGGGATCGACGCGGTCGTTGTAGCTCATGCGCGTCCCTCCTCCATGGGCGGACGGCCGCAGCGGTCGTCGTCTGTGCGCAGCGTGGCCCGCGCGCCCTCCTCGTCCGGAATTGTGCGCCGGCGCGGACCACGAGGGAATCCCCCACCCGGGCGGATTCGCCGATGACGGCGGGCAGACCCTCCAAACCCGGCTATCGTGGTGGCGCCACGCGGGCGTAGCTCAATGGTAGAGCTCCAGCCTTCCAAGCTGGTGGTGAGGGTTCGATTCCCTTCGCCCGCTCAAAGGTAAGGGCCCGTTTGCGCAGGTCAGGGTCGTTCGCCCTCGCGCCTGCGTTCCTCATTCTTCATCACCGTTCGGCATCGTTTTGCGGCCTCCTGCGGCCTGGATGCGGCCTGGCATCCACGGATGAGTCGGAATGCGGGGGCGGAAGACTGGCCGGGCCACGCCCATGGATCGGCGTTGTCCCCATCGCTTCCTCGTCAGGACTCGGAGGTCAGCGAGCGCTTACTGTCCAGAAGGGGCCGTGGCTTGCTGTACGGTGGACTCAGCCTGGCTGAGCGAGGGTGCGCGACTAGGCTTCCACGAAGAGCGTGACAGGCGCGATAACGCCGTGACTCTCCATATGGGCCGCCGTCTCAGGAGGCGGAGAGGCCATGAGCGCTTGCAGGGCATCCATGTCGCTGATGTCGGCGGTTACGGCGATGTTGTTGCTGCCGTCGGCAGCAACGTAGTCCGTGACGTTGGTACCCACAGCCCCGATATCCGCCGCTCGTCCTTGCCCGTCAGCCAGCGTTCCACGTCGACGACGGCATGGGTGAGAACAACCTTTGGCATACCATCCACCTCCTGCGGCAGGTGCCGATCGATCGGGCCAGACGCGCAGTGAACCACGAGCGCACCGTGGCCGCAACGAGGATTCGGCCTGCGATTGGAAGAGCGCTCCGCCTCTCTTGGCCCGATACCGTTCCGGGGCACAGCGAGCGCTGACCTTCCAAGTGGGGCCATCGGATCCCCCCGCGAGCCACCGTCAGGCGAGGTCTCGCTGGCGTGGGAGAGCATCGGGACATGTCCTAAGACTTCCCTATGAAGCGACAGCCGAGCGACCCGCTAGATCAGCCGTTGACCTGAAGGATCCCGACTCCAACACTCCTCCCCGTGCCGGAGTCATTCTGGGCGACGTTCATAAGGGAGTGGGAGGAACGCCTCGGCGATCCCGAGCGGACGGACGTATCCGATACCGAGTCTCGTTATGAGAACGGAGCCAGGCCGACTTCACGACGGGTTCCAACGAATACAGCGAGGACCGGGCACTCTCGAAGAGCTCCTTCCGTGAGTGGCACAACTCAGGCTGCCAGGACTGAAAGAGGACGCTACGAATCGTCCGTGGCCTGCGGTCCGTCCTCCTCGGCCGGCAGTCGCTCGCCGAGGGCCTGGAGGACCGCACGCCGAACGCTTCGCTCGGAGTCGAGCACGGTCTCGAATTGCCGGGGGGTGAGGATCATCACCGCCACGTCTGACTCGGCGGTGACGGTCGCCGTCCTCGGGCCGCCCGCCAGGAGCGCGATCTCGCCGAAGAAATCCCCCGGGCCGAGCATGGCCAGTTCCCGCCCCTGCCGCGTGACCCTGGCGGACCCGGAGGTGAGCACGAACAGCTCCCGGCCGTGATCGCCTTCCCTGACGAGGGCCTTCCCGGCGGGTTCGTCGAGCTCGTCGGCGGCCGACACGACCGCCCGGAGGCCCCGTTCGGAGACGTGCGCGAACAGCGGGACCCGGCGAAAGTGCTCGAGGACCTCCTTGGGGAACTTGGCCATCGGTGCGGAGCCTAGCCCACCCTGGCGACGCAGGGCATTCACTCCCGTAATGCATCCAACCAGAATCGCAATCGCCGCTCTTTGCCCCGTACAGCCCCGCAGCGCTTTGTCACGGGCTCCCAGCCACCAACCCAGGCACCCCGCTAGCCCGGCGCAGAAAGGTTCTCAGCGTGTAATTACGATCTTGTAATCCTGTCCTCGGCGGCGCCCTGATCCCGGAGTCCCGCGATCCCTCGCGGTCGGCCCGCGGCGGAAGCCGGCTCCCGCGCCGGAGCCATCGGAACTCGCCGTGACTGCGGTCCCTCGGTGGCCTTCGTGCTCGACTGCAACCGCTGCGGCGCCCGGGTCCCCTGGGTTCCCGGTGAGGGGTGCGACCTCGGCCACTGGGCGCGCGCGGAGCCAGCACCAGACGATCACGCACCTCGGTTGAGGCCGTAGGAAGGCCTCCGCCGGGAAGGTCGAACGGGGGATGACGGGAAACGCCGAGCGAGCCTCTCCTCGGTGATCCCCTTCCTGAGATAGCGGACCAACCTCAATACTCTGTCAAACGCCTTCCGCGTCCTGGTCAGTACGGGAAGTGATGGGCCACTGGAGCGTGGTGTTCTCGATCCTCATGCGGGCATGGGTTGACGTGGATGGCCGCCACGCCGAGCCTCGGGACGCGGTGGAGAAGCTCGTGATGGGCCTCGACTGCGATCCCGTGCGCGTCCTCGAGTCGGAGATCACAGTCCGCTTGGATCTCGGCCTCCGCCCTGAGTTCGTGGCCGATCCATCGGATCCGGAC
>DATLUW010000590.1:0-8748 GCA_035577825.1 Actinomycetota bacterium
TACCTCGTCGGGGTCTACGGTGGCGGTTGAGCCCCGGTCGACCGCGCTGCCGCCGCCGACGGCGCGGTCCGGCCCCAGCCGGTCAGGAGCTCCCGCGGCCCCGCGGTGCCGGCACCCGGTTCGGAGCTCGCGGTGCGGACGCCGCCGGCGGACGGCAGCGCGGTCGACCGGGGCTCAACCGCCACCGTAGACCCCGACGAGGTAGGTCACGACCCAGGCGGCGGCGAGGATCTGCAGCGGCCGGTCGCCGATCAGGATCTCCTCCGGCGCCCCGGCCCGCCCGCTCTCCAGCACGAGCGCGTACCGCAGGATCGCCAGCACGAACGGGATCGCCGAGACCTGCGCCCACCCCGGCGTGTGCACGGCCTGCGGGCTCGAGAAGGCCCACAGGCAATACGCCGAAACCGAAACCGCGGCCGACATCGTCCACACGAACCGCAGGAATCCCGGCGTGTAGTCGACCGGCCCGCGCGTGGCAAGCCCCGGTTCGGCCAGGGTGACGTCCGCGTAGCGCTTCCCCGCCACGACGAACAGCGACAGGAACGACGTCAGGATCAGGAACCACTGCGACGCGGAGACGCCGGTCGCCAGCCCCCCGGCGACCGCCCGGATGACGAATCCGAGCGCCACCGCGCCGATGTCGACCACGGCGACCGGCTTCAGCCACAGCGAGTACGACACGGTCAGCACGACGTATGCGCCGACCGCCGCCGCGAACCGCCAGCCGAGGACGCCGGCTGCCGCGCCGCCGGCGACCAGCAGGATCGCGGCGGCCGCCACGGCCGCGCGGGTGGAGAGGGCGCCCGAAGCGATCGGCCGGAACCGCTTCACCGGGTGCCGGGCGTCGTGCTCCCGGTCGATGAGGTCGTTGACGATGTACATCGCGCTCGACACGAGGCAGAACGCGGCGAACGCCAGTCCCGCGCGCGCGAGGACCTCCTCGTCGCGGATCATCCCGGAGGCCGCCGGCGCCGCGAACACCAGGAGGTTCTTCACCCACTGCTTGGGGCGGCACGCGACGAAGACGGCGGTGGGGAGTCGCGGCGGCCGTGCCGATCGAACCCGCTCGAGCGCGGTCCCGAGCCCTCCCGGCTCGAGGGCCGCCTCCGGGACGCGAGCGCGTCCTGCCGGCGCCATATCCATCCGTGGTTCGATCCGAGGGCGGCCCGCGCCGCCCCGCGAGCCACCCTACGAGCGGAAGACGCGCCTCGGTCCGCGGGCGGACCTTTCTTCCGGAATTCGTACCAACCCCGGGCCGTTCCGCGCGGACGCTGCGGCGCTACTGCAGCTGGCGTTCGATCGACTTGGTGTCGAACCAGGCCTGCTCGCGCGAGATCAGGCCGTCGCGCAGCTCGAACACGTGCAGCAGCCGGAACGTGAAGGACCGGCCCCCACCCTCGACAGGAAGGCCGAACGGCGCCCCGTACGCGATCGCGGTCACCTCCGACTCGTCGATCACCAGACCGGGACCGTACAGCCGGCGGAGGGTCGTGAACCGGTGCTGGCCCACGACCCGGTACAGGTCCCGGTAGAACGCAGCGATCGCCTGCCCCCCGAACAGCACCATGGTGCCGTCGCCGTCGTGCTGGGCGTCCTCGGTGAAGGTCGCCGCGATCGCGTCGACGTCCTCGGCCTCCTCCGCCCGGAAGTGCTCGTCGATCAGCCGGTCGACGGCCTCGCGGTCCCGCACGTCCGTCACGACTCGCCGCCCTCGCGCCACGGCAGGCGGACGCCGCGCTCGTCGGCGACCTCCAGCGCGCGTTCGTACCCGGCGTCCGCGTGGCGGACGACGCCCATGCCGGGGTCGCTCGTCAGCACGCGCTCGAGGCGGGCGGCAGCGTCCAACGACCCGTCGGCCACCACGACCATGCCCGCGTGGATCGAGTACCCGATCCCCACCCCGCCGCCGTGGTGGACGCTCACCCAGTGCGCGCCGGCGGCGGTGTTGATCAGCGCATTCAGGATCGGCCAGTCGGCGATCGCGTCGCTGCCGTCCCGCATGGACTCGGTCTCGCGGTACGGCGACGCGACCGAGCCCGCGTCGAGGTGGTCGCGCCCGATCACGATCGGCGCCGACAGCTCGCCGGTTCGCACCATCTCGTTGAACCGCAGCCCGGCCTTGGCCCGTTCGCCGTAGTCGAGTTAGTAGATCCGGGCCGGCAGCCCCTGGAACGCCACCCGCTCCCCGGCCATCCGCAGCCACCTGTGGAGCCGTTCGTCGTCGGGGAAGAGGTCCTTCACGGCCCGGTCGGTCTTCGCGATGTCCTCGGGGTCGCCGGAGAGCGCAGCCCAGCGGAACGGGCCCTTCCCCTCGCAGAACAGCGGCCGGACGAACGCCGGCACGAACCCCGGGTACGCGTACGCGCGGTCGTGCGCGAGGCCGCCCTGCTCGGCCCCCGCGCGGAGGTTGTTCCCGTAGTCGAACACCACCGCGCCGGCCTCCTGGAACGACACCATGGCGTCGACGTGCATCGCCATCGACTCGTGGGCGCGCGCGATGTACCGGTCCGGGTCGTCGCGCCGGAGCGCGGCGGCCTCCTCCAGCGACAGCCCCACCGGGACGTAGCCGCCGAGCGGGTCGTGGGCCGACGTCTGGTCGGTCACGACGTCCGCGTGGAATCCCCGCCGGACGAGCTCGGGGAGCACGTCGGCCGCGTTCCCCAGCAGGCCGATCGACACCGCCTCGCCTGACGACCGGGCCTCCTCGGTCCACCGCAGCGCCTCGTCGAGGTCGGTGGTCTCGCGATCGAGGTAGCGCGTCTTGACGCGGCGTTCGATCCGAACGGGGTCGACCTCGAGGCACAGCGCGACGCCGTCGTTCATCGTGACCGCCAGCGGCTGCGCGCCGCCCATCCCACCGAGGCCCGCCGTCAGCGTGACCCGCCCGCGCATCGAACCGCCGAAGTGCTGCGTGGCGCACTCGGCGAGCGTCTCGTACGTCCCCTGCAGGATCCCCTGGGTCCCGATGTAGATCCACGACCCCGCGGTCATCTGCCCGTACATGGTCAGCCCCGCGCGTTCGAGCTCCCAGAACGTCTCCCAGTCCGCCCACTTGGGGACGAGCATCGAGTTCGAGATCAGGACGCGCGGCGCCCCGGGGTGGGTACGGAACACCGCCACCGGCTTGCCGGACTGCACCAGCATCGTCTCGTCGTCGCCCAACGAACGCAGCGTCCGGACGATCGCGTCGTAGGCCTCCCAGCTCCGGGCGGCCTTCCCCGTGCCGCCGTAGACCACCAGGTCCTCGGGGCGCTCGGCCACGTCGGGGTCGAGGTTGTTCATCAGCATGCGCAGGGCGGCCTCCTGGGGCCACCCTTTGCAGGACCGCTCGGTGCCGCGCGGAGCGCGGATCTCGCCTCGTTCCACGGTTCCCGTCCTTCGCATCTTCGGGTGGTGCGGGCCGGACGACCGCCATGGTAGCCCGGCGTGCGGCCTGCCTCGGACCGCGTGGCGACGCCGGCCGACCGACCTCCGTCCTCGGCCGCCCGCGGGACGAGATCACCCGGCCCTTCTCGCGGTTCTCGGGTAGAACTGACGGATGCGAATCCTCCGGACCCTCGCCGCAGCCGCGCTCGTCTGCCTCGCCACCGGCGCGGGCGCATCCGCCGGCCCCGCCCACCACGCCCGCGCGGGCACCACCGACCCGTTCAAGGCCGTCCCGGTCGTCATCGGCCTCGACCAGCCGGTCACGTTCACGTTCACGCCGGGCGGGCGCATCTTCTTCGGCGAGAAGGCGACCGGCCAGATCAACGTCGTCAACCCGCAGAACGGGAACATCCACCGGTTCACGACGATCACCCACGTCGTCAGCGACGGCGAACAGGGCCTGCTCGGACTGGCGCTCGACCCGCAGTACCCGAGCCGGCCGTTCGTATTCGCGTACGCGACTCGGAACGTGGCCGGTGGCGAGAAGGACCAGATCCTCCGCATGAAGAACGTGGGCGGCCACGCGGAGAACATCCACGTGATCTTCTCGTCGGAGACCGTGTCGGGGCACTACCACGACGGCGGGCACATCTCGTTCGGACCGGACGGGTTCCTGTATGCGGTCCAGGGCGAGGCGCACCATTCGGCCAACGCGCAGGACCTGGGCATCTCGGCCGGCAAGATCCTGCGGATGACCGAGACGGGCGCGCCGGCCCCGGGCAACCCCGGGTTCGCCGACGGTCGCATCTTCTCGTTCGGCCACCGGAACTCGTTCGGGTTCGCGTTCGATCCGCAGACGAACTGGCTGTGGGAGACCGAGAACGGCCCGGAGTGCACCGACGAGATCAACCTCGTCGTGAAGGGCGGGAACTACGCCTGGGGCCCGAGCGAGAACTGCTCCGACCCCAAGCCGGGCGGGACCAACCAGGACGGCCCGGCGCCGCGGCACCTGCCGAAGGCGTTCTTCGCCGACACGATCGCCCCGACCGGGATCGTGTTCTGCGACGCGTGCGGGCTCGGGGCCGGGACCAACGGGAAGTTCCTGTTCGGCAACTGCAACTCCCCCGGGGAGATCCACCGGGTCGGCCTCACCGCGGACCGGCAGGACATCGCCTCGCAGACGATCGTGCTGCACGACGGGAGCTGCGTGTACTCGATGGAGCACGGCCCCCACGGCGGGATCTACTTCAGCGACTCGAGCGGCGGGATCTTCAAGCTCGCGCACAGATAGGGACGGCGTGCCCGGCGGTCGTGGAGAATAGGCTGGGCGCCGGACGACGGGAGGGCTTCGCCGCCATGGAGTTCTTGGATTCGTTCCTCGACGCGGTCGGCAACACGCCGCTCGTGCGGCTGCGACGCGTCACGCAGGGCGTGAAGCCCACCATCCTCGCCAAGCTCGAGATGCTGAACCCCGGCGGCAGCGTCAAGGACCGCATCGGGACCCGCATGATCGAGGCCGCCGAGCGAGCCGGCCTATTGAAGCCCGGCGGCACGATCGTGGAGCCCACCTCCGGGAACACCGGCCACGGGCTTGCCATCGCCGCCGCGATCAAGGGCTACCGCTGCATCTTCGTGATGCCGGACAAGATGAGCCAGGAGAAGGTCGCGCTGCTCCGCGCGTACGGTGCCGAAGTGGTCATCACGCCCACCGCCGTCGCGCCCGAGAGCCCGGAGTCCTACTACCGCGTCGCCGACCGGCTCACCGAGGAGATCCCCGGCGCGTTCCAGCCGAACCAGTACTACAACCAGGAGAACCCCCGCGCGCACTACGAGACCACCGGGCCCGAGATCTGGGAGCAGACCGCCGGCCGCATCGACTGCTTCGTGTGCGGCGTCGGCACCGGCGGCACGATCACCGGCGCCGCACGATTCCTGAAGGAACGCAACCCGCAGATCCTGGTGGTCGGCGCCGACCCGGAGGGTTCGCTCTACTCCGCCCAGCCGGGCGAGGAGGCCCGGCCGTACCTCACCGAGGGCATCGGCGAGGACTTCTGGCCGGAGACGTTCGATCCCCGGGTGGTGGATCGGTGGGTGCGCGTGTCCGACCGGGACTCGCTGCTCACGGCCCGCGCCATCACCCGGCAGGAGGGCATCCTGGTCGGCGGTTCGGCCGGGACCGCGATGGTCGCGGCGCTGACCGCGGCGAAGGACCTGCCGGAGGACGCGGTGGTCGTCGTGCTGTTCCCCGACACCGGCCGCAACTACCTGTCCAAGCTGTACTCGGACACGTGGATGCTGCAGTACGGGCTGGTCGAGCGTCCCGAACAGGCCCGCGTCGAGGAGGTCCTGTCGGCGAAGCCCGGGGGGCTGCCGGCCCTCGTCACGATCGGGGCGCACGAGAAGGTCCGCCAGGCCGTCGACCGGCTGCAGGCCCACGGCATCTCGCAGGCGCCGGTCGTCCGCGAGCCGGGAACCTCCGAGGTGTCGTCGTTCGTCGGGTCGGTGCGCGAACGCGGCCTGCTGGAGCGGCTCTTCCGCGATCCGGACGCGCTGCAGGCGGACGTCGCCGAGGTCATGGGTCCGCCGCTGCCGATGGTCGAGTTCGACGACCCGGTCGACGTGGCGTTCTCGGCGCTGCAGACGTCGCCGGCGGTCCTCGTCGCCAAGGCCGAACAGGTCCTCGGCGTGCTGACGCGGACCGACCTGCTCGAGTTCCTGGCCCACCAACGGTAGGCCGGTTCGGAAGGGGGCGGGGGTGCGGTCGCTCGGGATCGACGTCGGGGTCACCAAGGGGCTCGACCTGGTGCTGCTCGACGACTCGCTGCGGCCGACCGACACCGCCCGGCGGATCCAGCCGGAGGACCTGGCGAACCTGATCGGCGACATGGAACCGGACGTCGTCGCCATCGACTCACCGCCGACCTGGGGCCTGGGGAAGGGCTCGAGGCGAACCGAGCAGGCGCTCCGCGAGTTCGGCATCCAGTCCTACGGGACGCCGCCCGCGGGCGAACGCGACGACCACCCGTTCTACGCGTGGATGAAGGTGGGATTCCGGGCGTTCGAGGAGGCGGCGAAGGCCGGGTTCCCGCGCTACGCGAGCGGTTCGGTGCGGGGCCGGGCGATCGAGGTCTTCCCGCACGCCACGGCTGTGGCGCTTTCCGGCTGCGTCCCGGCCCGCTCCGTGCGCAAGCGGGAGTTCCGGGAGGCGGTGCTGCGGTCGAACCGGGTCGAGGTCAAGGAGCTTCGTTCGCTCGACCAGGTCGACGCGGCGCTCGCCGCGCTCACGGGGCTGCTCGCGCTCCGCGGCCGGCTGTCGGCGCTCGGCGACCCGAAGGAGGGCGTGATCGTCCTGCCGGTGAGTTCGCTCCCGGCGCGGCCGTTCCGGCGGTGCGCCGAGCAGCGCCGCGTCGACGACGTCCAGGTGCGGTTCCCCGGCATGACCCCGTGCGGCTGCGGCGACCCGGCGTGCCGCGAGATGACGAGCCGGGAGTTCGCGCCGGGACACGACGCCCGCCGGAAGTCCATGCTGTGGGGGACCGCCCGCGAGGGGCAGACGGCGGTCGAGGAGCTGCGGCGACGCGGCTGGGAGCTGCCCCCGGAGATGCGATGACGAACGACGACGGACACGACGACCTGACGGAGACCGGCGAGGCCGAGGCCGCCCCGGAGGCATGGCGGTTCGAGACGCGGGCGATCCACGCGGGGCAGGACCCGGAGCCGGCGTTCGGCTCGGTGAACGTGCCGATCTACCAGACCTCGACGTACGCGCAGGACGGGGTCGGGAAGCCGAAGCGCTACGACTACGCGCGCGGCGGCAACCCGACGCGGGAGGCGCTGCAGTCCGCGCTGGCCTCGCTCGAGGGCGGGGCGAAGGGGTTCTCGTTCTCGTCCGGGCTCGCGGCGGAGACGACGCTGCTGATGCTGCTGCAGCCGAACGACCACGTGCTGCTGGCCGACGACGTGTACGGCGGGACCTACCGCCTCCTGTCCAAGGTGCTGCAGCAGTGGGGGCTGCGGTTCGACACGGTCGACATGACGGACGTCGACGCCGTCCGGGCGGCGGTGCACGAGAACACGAAGATGATCTGGGTCGAGACGCCGTCGAACCCGCTGCTGAAGATCATCGACATCGCGGCGGTGTCGGCGCTCGCCCACGAGGCCGGCGCGTGGTGCGTCGTCGACAACACGTTCGCGACGCCGTACCTGCAGCGGCCGCTCGATCTGGGCGCGGACGCGGTCGTGCACTCCGTGACGAAGTACCTCGGCGGGCACTCGGACCTCGTGCAGGGCGCGATCGTGCTGAACGACCTCGAGGCCGCCGATCGCATCGGGTTCCTGGCGAACGCGGTCGGGGCCGTCCCGGGACCGATGGACTGCTACCTCGCGCTGCGCGGCGTGAAGACGCTCGCGGTTCGGATGGAGGCGCACTGCCGCGGCGGCGCAGCCGTGGCCGAGTTCCTGCAGTCGTCGGGCTCCGTCGAGCGGGTGTTCTATCCGGGCCTTCCCGAGCACCCGGGCCACGACGTCGCTGCGCGCCAGATGCGGCTGCCGGGCGGGATGGTGTCGTTCCTCGCCGGATCGGAGGAACGGGCCCGCCGGATCGCCGAGCGGACGCAGCTGTTCTTCCTGGCCGAGTCGCTCGGCGGCGTCGAGTCGCTCATCGAGGTCCCCGGGCCGATGACCCACGCCAGCGTGGCGGGCTCCCCGCTCGAGGTCCCGGCCGACCTGGTCCGGCTGTCGGTCGGGATCGAACACCCCGACGACCTCGTCGCGGACCTCCGCCGGGCCCTGGCGTAGCGCGGCCGCCGCGCCGACCAACGCGAAGGGCGCCGACCGACCGGACGGCGTCCTCCCGAACGCTGGTTCGGCTACTTGATGGTGATGTGGCCGGCCATGCCGGTGCCGTCGGGCGAACCGTGGAACCGGCAGTAGAACACGTAGGTCCCGGGCGCCAATGCGGGCCCGGGCGCGTCGAGCTCCTGGCTGCTCCCAGGGTCCATCGTCACGTCGATCGGGGTTCCGTCGATCGTGAACGTGTGCGTCGCGTTGCCCTGGTTCTCGAGGTCGAGCTTCTGCGTGTTCTTCGCGATGATGCAGTTGGGGTCGAACTCGAAGTCCTTCATGACGACCTGGAAGTCGGGGTCCGCGGAGACGTCGGTCGGATTCGCGCAGCCGCCGCCACTCGTGCTGCCACCACTCGTGCTGCCGCCCGTGGTGGTCCCGCCGCTCGTGGTCCCGCCGCCGCTGGTGGCACCGCCGGCCGAGGTGGTCGGGTTGTTGTCGCCCCCGCCGCTACTGCAGGCCGCCAGCGCCAACCCCGCGACGAACACCATCGCCATGATCTTCCGCACTGCAGGCTCCTCCCACTCCCTCGGACGTCCT
>DATLUW010000591.1:0-2475 GCA_035577825.1 Actinomycetota bacterium
CCGGTTCGCCCGTTCCAGCCTTCCTGGCCCGGCACGCGTAATTACAAGCCCCACCGGAGGTCGAGTCAACTAACGGCTCGCGGGCACCGTTCCGTGCGCGGAGGCCGTCCGGACCGCGGCCACCGCGCACGCCGAGGTCGCGACCGACGCGGCGACGAGCATGATCCACGGTCCCAGGAACGGGTGCGTGGCGAACGGCGGGTCCACCAGGAACAGCACCGCCCCCACGAGCGCGCCCAGCCCGAGCATGGCCAGCACCCAAAGGGCAGGCGCCCCCCGGAGCGCCGGCCGGAGCTGCACGAGCAGCCATCCGGCGAACCCCAGCGCGGCCCCGTCGGCCGCCAGCAGCGCCCACGAGACCGGGTGGACCCCGAGGCTCCCGAACCACCCCCGGACATGGCTCGAGGTGAGCGGGTTCGCCCACGGGACGGCGATCGCGGCCACCGCCGCCAGGAACGCGAACCCCGCGACCAGGAAGGCCACGTCGCCCGGGCCCCGGCGGTCGACCGCGGCGCCCTCGGGCGCGTCGGGTCCCAGCACCCGGACCAGGCACTCGTTCCCGACCGTGCCGCCCCGGACGGGCACCGCGCACGTTAGGCACATCCGGCGGCCGCAGCCGTCGCAGACGGCCACCGCGACGCTCCCCGGATGCAGGGAACACCGGCCCGTGACGCGCACCGTCTGCTCGGGGGTGGGCATGCACGGACTGTAGACCACGCTGTTGAGTTGACACTCCGAACGCGGCGAACCTAGGTTCGGCGCTCGTGGACCCCGCGACCGGCTCCCGTGACGTTCGCATCGCCGTGCTCGCGTCCGGGGACGGCTCGAACCTCCAAGCGCTGCTCGACGATCCCTTCACCGGCCAACGGATCGCGCTGGTCGTGAGCGACCGCGGCGACGCGCGCGCCCTCCGGCGGGCGCACGAGCGCGGCGTCCCGGCGGTGTTCTGCGACCCGGGTGTCGGGCGGGAGGCGTTCGGCCGGGCGCTCCTCGCGGTGCTGGCCGAGCACGGCATCGAGGTCGTGGTGCTGGCCGGGTTCATGCGGATCCTCGCGCCGGAGGTCGTGCGTGCCTACGAGGGCCGCATGGTGAACGTCCACCCGGCGCTGCTCCCGGCCTTCCCGGGCGCGCACGCGGTCGCGGACGCCCTCGCGTGGGGCGCGCGGGTCACGGGCGTGACGGTCCACCTCGTCGACGAGGAGGTGGATCACGGCCCGATCGTGTTCCAGGAAGCGATCCCGATCCACGACGGCGAGGGCGCCGATTCCCTCGCCGCGCGCATCCACGAGATCGAACACCGGCTCCTCCCGAAGGCCGTGCGCGCGCTGACGGAGGGCCGCGTGCGCGTGGACGGGCGCCGCGTGACCATCGCCGAACCGGCCGCGGACGGGGAACCGGCCGCGGTGGGCGAAGCGGCTCCGGTGGGTGAGCCGGTCGCGGTCGACGAATCGGCTGCGGTCGGCGAGCCGGCGGCGGTTGCGGAACCGTGATCCGGCAGGGCGTGACCGAGGTCCGGCGCGCGCTCGTGTCGGTGAGCGACAAGGCCGGGCTGCTCCCGCTGGCCGAGGCGCTCGCCTCGTTCGGCGTCGCGATCGTGTCCACGGGCTCGACCGCCGAGGTGATCCGTTCGGCCGGCATCGACGTGACCAACGTGAGCGACGTGACCGGGTTCCCCGAGACGCTCGACGGGCGCGTGAAGACGCTGCACCCGGCGATCCACGCCGGGATCCTGGCCGACCGCCGGAACCCCGAGCACGTCCGCGAGCTGCAGCGGCTGGGGTTCGAGCCGTTCGACCTCGTGGTCGTGAACCTGTACCCGTTCCGGGAGACGGTCGCGTCGGGGGCTGCATTCGACGACGTGATCGAACAGATCGACATCGGCGGCCCGACGCTCGTTCGGGCGGCCGCGAAGAACCTCGAGAACGTGGCGGTCGTCGTCTCGCCCGAGCGCTACGACGACGTGGTGGCGGAGATCCGGCACGAGGGCGGGCTCACGCGGTCGACGCGGCTGGCGCTCGCCGCGGAGGCGTTCGACCACGTCGCGGGGTACGACGTCGCCATCGCGGACTGGTTCCGGCTGCAGGCGGGCGGCGAGGACGAGCTGCCGGCGTCGGTGTTCGTGGCGCTCGAGAAGGCGGGGGACCTCCGGTACGGCGAGAACCCGCACCAGCGCGCCGCGCTGTACCGGCCGGTCGGCGGCGAGGGGCCCTTCGGCGGCGCCCGGGTGCTGCAGGGCAAGGAGATGTCGTTCAACAACTGGCTCGACGCGGACTCGGCGCTGGCCCTGGCGCGCGCGCTCGAGGAGGCGGCGGCGGTCGTCGTGAAGCACAACAACCCGTGCGGCGCGGCGGTCGCGACGACGCTCGAGGACGCGTACCGGGCGGCGGTGGCGTCCGATCCGACGTCGGCGTTCGGCGGCGTGGTCGCGTGCAACGTGCCCGTCGACGCCGCCACCGCGTCCGCGATCGCCGAGAT
>DATLUW010000592.1:0-8129 GCA_035577825.1 Actinomycetota bacterium
CGTTGTCGCACAGCACCAGCACGAACGGGTGCCCGGACACCACCGACGAGTACACGTCGGAGTTCGCCATCAGGTACGAGCCGTCGCCGCAGAACGACACCACCGTGGAGCCCGGCTTCGCCATCGCGGCGCCCCACGCCCCGCCGACCTCGTACCCCATGCAGCTGAACCCGTACTCGCAGTCGAAGCTCGCGACGGACGACGCCCGCCAGTGCTTGTTGAGCTCGCCCGGGAACCCGCCGGCCGCCGACACGATGTAGTCGTCGGGCCGCGCGAGGTCGTTCACCGTCCGGATGACCGCGGCGTAGGACGGGACCGCGTTCGAGGCGGCCGCCGCCTCATCGAGCTGACGGTTCCACGACGAGTATTCCCGGGTGGCGTCCTCCGCCCACGACGCCGGGGCGCGCCAGTCCGCGAGCGCGGCGTCGAGGTCCTCGAGGCCCCGCCGGGCGTCGGCCACCACCGAGGTCGCCAGGTGCTTCGTGGCGTCGAACCGGCTGGTGTTCAGCGCGATCAGCCGCATCGCGTCGTTGCGGAACACGCTCCACGAGCCGGTGGTGAAGTCCTGGAGGCGCGTCCCGACGGCCAGCACCATGTCGGCGTCCGCCGCCAGGGCGTTGGCCGACGAGCTGCCGGTCACCCCGATCGGCCCGGCGAACAGCGGGTGGTCCCACGTCAGGGTGGACTTCCCGGCCACCGTCTCGACGACGGGCACGCCGTGCGCCTCCGCGAACCGCGCCAGCGCCCCCTCGGCCTCCGAGTAGTGGACGCCGCCGCCGGCGACCACGAGCGGCCGTTCGGCCGCACGCAGCGCCTCCGCGGCCGCCTCGATCTCCGCTGGGTCGGGGCCGGGCCGCCGGACCCGGTGCACCCGCCGCTCGAAGAACGACACCGGATAGTCGAACGCCGCCGCCTGCACGTCCTGGGGCAGCGCGAGGAACGCCGGCCCGCAGTCGGCCGGGTCCAGCATCGTGGCCACCGCGTGGGGCAGCGAGTGCAGGACCTGCTCGGGCGTGACGATCCGGTCCCAGAACCGCGTCACCGGCTTGAACGCGTCGTTCACGGTGACGGTTGGGTCGTGGAAATGCTCGACCTGCTGCAAGACGGGGTCGTTCAGCCGGTTCGCGAAGGTGTCCCCCGACATCAGCAGGACCGGCAGGCGGTTGGCGTGGGCGATGCCGGCCGCGGTGACCATGTTGGCCGCGCCTGGGCCGATCGAGCTGGTCGCCACCATGATCTGGCGCCGCCGCTTCGCCTTGGCGAACGCCACCGCCGCCATCGCCATCGTCTGCTCGTTCTGGCCGCGCCAGGTCGGCAGCTCGTCGCCCGCCGCCTCCAGCGCGTCGCCGAGGCAGGTGACGTTCCCGTGGCCGAAGATGGCGAACACCCCCGGGAACAGGGGCGCCTCCCGCCCGTCGAGCTCGGTCCGCTGGGCGATCAGGTACCGGACGATCGCCTGGGTGGTGGTGAGTCTCGTCGTCTCCATCCGCACGCCCCTCCCCACATCGGGCCCGTCGTTCGACTTGACAGTCGGCCGGACGCTGCCTATCGTACGCCTCATCCTTGGAACGTTCCAATCGAGCGTGTTACGGCCGTTGATGTTGGAACGTTCCATCAGAGGCCAGGGGGCAGGTCATGCGGATCGGCGTCATCGGGGTGGGGCGCATGGGCAGGGTGCATGCCGCGACGCTCCGCTCGGTGGAGGAGGTCGACGTGACGATCGCGGATGCGGACGGCGACCTGGCGCGGCGGATCGGCGACGAGCTGGGCGTCGAGGTGGCCTCCGACGTCGACGGGCTGATCGCGTCCTCGGACGCGGTGGTGATCGCCGCCGCCACCGACGCCCACGCCCCCCTGATCCACGCGGCAGCGGACGCGGGCATCGCGACGTTCTGCGAGAAGCCGATCTCGCTCGATCTCGACTCCACCGCCGACGCCGTCGCCCACGTCGAGCGCTCCGGGATCCCCTTCCAGATGGGGTTCCAGCGCCGGTTCGATCCGGGGTACTGTGCGGCGAGCGAGCTGGTCCGGGGTGGCGGCATCGGAACGGTCTATGTGGTCCGGATGGCGGGGCACGATCCTGCGCCCCCGCATGAGGCGTATATCGCCACGTCCGGCGGCATCTTCCGGGATTTCAGCGTGCACGACTTCGACGCCCTCCGGTTCGTCACCGGGCAGGAGGTGACGAGCGTGTACGCGGACGGCGACGTCGTGGAGTTCCCGGTCTTCCGGCAGTACGGCGACGTCGACACGGCGGTCGCCGTGCTCCGGCTGTCGGGGGGCTCGCTCGGGGTCATGTCGGTCACCCGTCACGACCCGCTGGGCTACGACATCCGTATGGAGCTGATCGGCTCGAAGGACAGCGTCGCGGTGGGCGTCGACGACCGGACGCCGCTGCGGTCGCTCGAGCCGGGCGTCCCGCCGCCCGCGAACCCCTCCCCCGACTTCCAGGACCGGTTCCGGCTGGCGTACCGCGCGGAGCTGGAGGCCTTCGTGGAGGTCGCGGACGGCCGGCGCGAGAGCCCGTGCACGGCGCGCGACGCATGGGAGTCACTGCGCATCGCGGTGGCGTGCGACCTCTCGCGCGCCGAGCGGCGCCCGGTCGAGCTGCAGGAGGTCGGGTGACGGTCATCGCCGGGCGTGTGGCGGGCGCCCCCATCACGTGGGGCGTGTGCGAGGTTCCGGGCTGGGGCCACCAGCTCACGCCCGACCGCGTGCTGGGCGAGATGGCCTCGATCGGGCTGTCCGCCACCGAGCTCGGGCCCGAGGGGTTCCTCCCGACCGACCCCCCGGCGCTCCGCGATCTGCTGGACCGCCACGGCCTGCGGCTGGTCGGCGGGTTCCACCCGGTGGTGCTCCACGTCGAGGACGGCCGGGACGAACGGCTTGCCGCCACGACGGCGTACGCGGACCTGCTGTCGGCCGCGGGGGCGGACGTCCTGGTGCTCGCGGCAGCGTCCACGGGCCCCCGGGACTACGAGGCGGCCCCCGAGCTCACCGAGGAGGAGTGGAAGGTCCTGGCGGATTCCGTCGACCGGATCGCCGACGTGGCCGCCGAGCGCGGACTCCTGGCGACGGTGCACCCCCACTGGGGCACCGCCGTCGAACGCCCCGGACACGTCGAGCGGTTCCTCGAGATCTCGGACGCCCCGCTCTGCCTCGACACCGGGCACCTGCTCGTGGGGGGCTCGGACCCGCTCGAGGTGGCCCGCGCGGCGCCGGAGCGGATCGCCCACACGCACATGAAGGACGTCGACGCGGCCCTCGCCGAGCGGGTCCGCTCGGGCGAGCTCGGCTACGCGGAGGGCGTCCGGGCCGGGATGTACCGGCCCCTGGGGCAGGGCGACGTCGACGCCGCCGGGATCGTCCGGACGCTGCTGGACGCCGGCTACGCCGGGTGGTTCGTGCTCGAGCAGGATACCGTGCTCGACGGGGACCCGGCGGACGGAACGGGCCCCGTGGTCGCCGCGTCGACCAGTCGCGGGTTCATCGGCCGCGTGGCGGCCGAACGGGAGGAACTCCCGGCCGACCGGGCCGGGAAGGAGAGGGCGGCGCAGGGAGCGACGTCCGCACAGAGGGAGGAGGCCGTATGAAGCGAAGGGCATGGGCCGCCCTGGTCCTGGTGCCACTCGTAGTGGTGGCGTGTTCGAGCGGCGGGAAGAAGACGCCGACGACGGCGGCGTCGGGTGGCGGCTCGTCGAGCGGTGTGAACCAGTCGAGCTTCCGCATCGCCGTGGTCACGCACGGACAGGCGTCCGACCCGTTCTGGTCGGTGGTGGCCAACGGGATCAAGGCCGCCGCCGCCGACGAGGGCGTCACCGCCGACTACAACGCGCCGCAGACGTTCGACATGGTGGCCATGAGCCAGCTGATCGACGCCGCGGTGGCGTCGAAGCCGGACGGCCTGATCGTCAGCATCCCGGACGCGGACGCGCTGGGGCCGTCGATCAAGAAGGCCGTGGCCGCCGGCATCCCGGTGATCTCGATCAACTCCGGGAGCGACACGTTCAAGTCGCTCGGCGTGCTCGCCCATATCGGGCAGACGGAGGAGGTCGCGGGGCAGCTCGCCGGCGCGAAGATGAAGGAGGCCGGCGTCACCAAGGCCATCTGCGTCAACCAGGAGGTCGGGAACGCAGCGCTGGACCTGCGGTGCAAGGGCTTCAGCGAGGGCCTCGGGTTCGACGCCAAGGTCGTCCCGGTTGACCTCAACGACCCGGGCGGCATCACGCAGACCATCGCCGGCGCGATCCAGTCGGACCCCGACATCAACGGGATCCTGACGCTCGGCCCGACGGCGTCGACGCCGGCCCTGCAGGCGCTCGACGCGGCGAACGCCACCGACAAGATCCACCTGGCGACGTTCGACCTGTCCACCGACGTCCTGAACGCGATCAACGACGGCAAGATGCTGTTCGCGATCGACCAGGCCCAGTACCTTCAGGGCTACCTGGCGATCGTCTACATGACGCAGTTCCTGAAGACGGGGGCGGTCGCGCCCGGCAGCGCCGAGGGCGTGACGCTCACCGGTCCGCAGTTCGTCACCAAGGACAACGCGGCCGACGTCATCAAGTTCACGCAGGAGGGCGTCCGCTAGCACGCACCGGGTCGCGGGGGGACCGCTCGCGGGCGGTCCCCACCGGCCCTCCGACTCGAGGATTCGGGAGGAGGCACGATGGCGACGGAGGCCTTGCCGCCCGCAGCGGCCGGGGCCGGGGCGGACGAGCGGGTCCGCCGGAAGAACAGGCTGGCGAAGCTGTTCCAGCGGCCCGAGATCGGCGCGCTGCTCGGGGTGGTGATCGTCTGGATCTTCTTCGCCATCGTGGCCCACTCCCACAACTTCATCAGCTGGGCGACGACGGCCTCGATCCTCGACCGCGCGGCGCCGCTCGGCATCCTCGCTGTGGCGGTGTCCCTGCTCATGATCGGCGGGGAGTTCGACCTGTCGATCGGTTCGATCCTCGGGTTCTCCGGGATGGCGATCATGGTCCTCGTCACCCCCTCGAGCGGCGGCGGCTTCGGATGGAGCCTGTGGCCGGCGGTCGTCGTGTCGCTCGTGCTGGCCCTCTCGATCGGGGCGTTCAACGGCCTCATCGTCATCACGACGAAGCTGCCCTCGTTCATCGTCACTCTCGCGTCGTTCTTCATCTTCCGGGGGCTGACGATCGCGCTCACGCGCGCGTGGACCGACCGGACGCAGCTCGGCGGCCTCGACCAGATCGCCGGCTACGCGCTGGCGCGGAAGCTGTTCGCCAGCAACCTCACCATGTTCGGCCAGGAGTTCAACGTCGCGATCTTCTGGTGGGTCCTGCTGACGGCGCTCGCCACGTGGATCCTCCTGCGGACCAAGTCCGGGGGCTGGATCTTCGGGACCGGCGGCGCGGTGGACGCCGCGCGGAACGTGGGCGTGCCGACCAACCGGGTCAAGGTGCTGTTGTTCATGGGGACCGCCTTCGCGGCGTTCCTGGTCGCCCTGATCCAGGTCACGCAGTTCACCGGGGCGGACACGCTCCGCGGGCAGGGGCAGGAGCTCCAGGCGATCATCGCCGCGGTCGTCGGCGGGTGCCTGCTGACGGGCGGCTACGGGTCGGCCGTCGGCGCCTCGCTGGGCGCGCTCATCTTCGCCATGGTGCAGCAGGGCATCGTCATCACCGGCGTCGAGGGCGACTGGTTCCAGGTGTTCATCGGCGGGATCTTGCTGAGCGCCGTGATCTTCAACAACTTCATCCGGCGGAAGGCGGCGCGGCGATGAGCTCCAACGGAGAGAAACTGCTGGAGGTCCGCAACATCTCGAAGTTCTTCGGCAACGTCATCGCGCTGAAGGACGTGTCCATGTTCTGCCGCGCGGGCGAGGTGACCTGCCTCCTCGGCGACAACGGCGCCGGGAAGTCGACGCTCATCAAGACGCTCTCCGGGGTGCACCGCCCGGACGAGGGCGAGTACCTGTTCGACGGGAAGGCCAGGGAGTTCGGCTCGCCGCGCGACGCGCTCGACCTCGGGATCGCCACGGTCTACCAGGACCTCGCGATGATCCCGCTGATGTCGATCTGGCGGAACTTCTTCCTGGGCTCCGAGCCGACGAAGGGGTTTTGGCCCATCCGCCGGTACAACGTGAAGTTCGCGAGGGACACCACCCGCGACGAGCTCGGCAAGATGGGGATCGACATCCGGGACCCGGAGCAGCCGGTCGGCACGCTGTCCGGCGGCGAACGGCAGTCGGTCGCGATCGCGCGCGCCGTGTACTTCGGCGCGCGGGTGCTGATCCTCGACGAGCCGACCGCCGCGCTCGGCGTGAAGCAGGCCGGCGTCGTGCTCCGCTACATCGTCCAGGCCAAGCAGCGCGGGGTCGGGGTCATCTTCATCACCCACAACCCGCACCACGCCTACCCCGTGGGCGACCACTTCGTGATCCTCCGCAGGGGGCAGGTGTTCGGGGATTTCGCGAAGGGGGACATCGGGCTCGACCGGCTGGTGCAGATGATGGCCGGCGGCGCCGAGCTCGAGAACCTGGCGCACGAGCTGGAACGGGCGGTCGGCTCGGACGACCAGGCGGCCCGGGAGCTGGCCGCCGCCGCGAAGGCGCTGGAGGCGGAGGCGGCGGCGTCCGAGGCCGCCGAAGTCGGCGTGCCCGGCGTGGTCGATCCGGTGGAGGCCCCGTCCGACTCCGTGGCCGAGCCGGCGGAGGCCTCGTCCGGCGAGACGGAGACGGCCGCGGCGGCGATCGACACATCCGACGCCGAGCCCGACGCACCGGGCGGGTCCCCGACGACCGGCGAGGAGCCACCCCGCGAGGACAGCTGAGCACGTGGAGACCGACCCCCGTCCGTTCGACGTCCTGACGATGGGGCGGGTGGGGGTCGACCTGTACCCGCTCCAGAGCGGCGTCCCGCTCGCCGAGGTGCAGACCTTCCAGAAGTTCCTGGGGGGAACCGCGACGAACGTCGCCGTCGGCGCGGCGCGGTACGGGCACCGATCGGCCGTGATCACCAAGGTCGGGAACGACGCGTTCGCGCCGTACGTGCGGAGCGCGCTGCGGGCGTTCGGCGTCGACGACCGGTTCGTCGGCACCGCGCAGGGGCTGCTGACGCCGGTGGTGTTCACCGAGCTGCATCCGCCGGACGAGTTCCCGCTGCTGTTCTACCGGCTGCCGACGGCGCCCGACATGGAGATCTCGCTCGACGAGCTCGACCTCGACGCGGTGCGGGCCGCGCGGATCTTCTGGACGACCGGGACCGGCCTCTCGGACGAACCCAGCCGGACGGCCACGCTCGGGGCGCTGGAAGCCCGCGGGCGGGCGGCGATCACGGTGCACGACCTCGACTACCGCCCGATGTTCTGGCCGTCGCCGGAGCACGCCGGCGAGCTGCAGCGCCGGGCGCTCGCCCTGGCCACCGTGGCCGTCGGGAACCGGGAGGAGGCGGCCGTGGCGATCGGCGACGGCCCGCCGGAGGACCAGGCCGCCCGGCTGCTCGACGCGGGGCTCGACGTCGCGGTCGTGAAGCTCGGGCCCGAGGGGGTGCTCGTCGCGACGCGCGACGGCATGGAGCGCATCCCGCCCGTCGACGTCGAGGTGGTGAACGGCCTCGGCGCCGGCGACGCGTTCGGCGCGGCGCTGTGCCACGGGCTGCTGTCCGGTTGGGAGATCGCCCGCACCATTCGCTTCGCGAACGCGGCCGGGGCCTACGTCGCGGGGCAGCTCGCGTGCGCCGACGCGATGCCGACCGAGGACCAGGTCGAGGAGCTGCTCGCCCGTGCGTGACTCAATCGCCCCTCGCCCACGCCCGGATGTCGCGGAGGCTCGCCGGGCGGACGACGATGCCCAGGTCGGGCTGCGGCCCCAGCACGACCGGGATCACGGCCTGGGCGAACTGTTCGGCCGGGACCGCGTCCCAGCTCGGGCCGTGGCGCCAGTACGACCCGGCCGGCAGCCCCTGGTCGGCCAGAAACGCCCGCCGGAGCGGCCGGTCGGGGCACGAGAAGTCGAGGTGGTGGGCGAACTCGTGCACCATCGTGGCGGACAGGTTCGGCGCGGTGCCGGGGATGCGGATCGTCACCACGCGCAGCTCGGGATCGTAGTGGCCCTTCCTCCGGGAGGTCCAGGCGGAGGCGAGCGTGACGTCGGGGAGGCAGCC
>DATLUW010000593.1:0-5081 GCA_035577825.1 Actinomycetota bacterium
CGCGACGTGAAGCCGGGCAACATCCTCCTCGCCCGCGTCGACGAGGACGAGGAGGACTACGCGTACCTCTCGGACTTCGGGCTGACCCGCATGACGAGCTCCGACAGCGCGCTCACCCGCACCGGCCAGTTCATGGGGACGGTCGCATACGCGGCGCCCGAGCAGTTCCAGGGGCGCCCCTCCGACGCGGCGACCGACCTGTACTCGCTGGGGTGCGTGGCCTACGAGTGCCTCACCGGCGAACGGCCGTACCCGCGCGAACAGGAGGCCGCGGTGATGTTCGCGCACCTCCAGGAACCGCCCCCAATGCCCTCGAAGGTCCGGCCGGGGCTGCCGCCCGCCGTGGACGGGGTGGTCGCGAAGGCCATGGCGAAGGCGCCGGAGGAGCGGTTCGCGTCGGGGAAGGCCCTCGGAGCCGCGTTCCGCTCCGCGATCGGGGTGGAGGGGTCCACGCCGCCGGGCGGCATCTCGTCGCGGCCGCAGGCGGCGCCCGCGTTCCTGGGGCCGGCGACGGGGTCCGGGTCCGGCCCCGGCTCCTCGGCCGGCCCGCCCCGCCGGCGCGGAGCGGTGATCGCGGCTCTGGTCGCCGTGGCGGTCGTGCTCGCGGCGGTCGCGGTGATCGTGCTCGGAGGCGGCTCCTCGAAGGACAAGGGCGGAGGCACCCCATCGGCCACGGGCTCGAACGCCGCGTCGGCCTCCCCGTCGAGTGCTTCCTCCGGCGGTCCGTCGAGCTCGGCGTCGGGCGCGCCGCCCGGCCTGGCGATCGAGGTCGACACGGTCGCCAAGCTCGATCCGTCCACCGGCGAGGTGCTCGCCGACTATCCGGTGGGTTCGAATCCGGGCGCCGTGGCGGTCTCCGGCGGCGCCGTCTGGATCATCAACGACGACGACCAGACGATCTCCAAGGTCGACATCGCCACCGGCGGCGTGACCACCAGGGGGGGGATCGCCGACCCCTGCTGGGTGTTCCCCGCGCCACAGGGGAGGGTCTGGATCAGCAGCTGCGACGCCGGGGTCGTCCAGGAGATCGATCCCGTCGACCGCGAGGTGGTGGCCCGTCTCCACGTGCCCAGCCCGCGCGACGTGGTCCAGGCGGCGGGCTCGGTCTGGGTCGTGAGCAACCGGGGCCGGTTCGATCCGAGCTGGTTGTACCGGTTCACCCCCGCCGGCAAGTTGGAGGCCAGGATCAAGCTTCACGAGGACGCGTCGGACATCGCGGTGACCGAGGACGGGACACTCTGGGGGGGCGACGGGGGGGACGGCACGCTGTGGCACGTCGACCCCGCGACCAACTCGGCCGAGTTCGTCCCCGGGTGGACCAGTCCCGGATCGGTGACGGCCGACGGGTCGAACCTGTGGGTCAGCGACGAGGAGCCGAACTCCGTGACCGAATGGGATTCGCTCCGGCGCCAGGCCGACACCTTGATCCGGGACCACGCGGGGACGATCGTGGTCGAGCCGGGGGTCGTCTGGATCCAGGACGGGTTCTACGACACCTTGACCCGGATCGACCCGAGCTCGGGCGCCGTGACGGCCGACTTCCAGCTCGGGTACTCGAGCGACATGGTCGAGGGCGGCGGATTCCTCTGGATCACCGCCGGCTCGGACTGATCGGGGCGAACGGCCGGTACCATGTCGGCCGACATGAGCGAACGAACCCAGAAGCTGTCCGAACGGATCGCGTCGGCGAAGGAGTACCTTTGACGTCGACGCCAAGCGCGCGCAGGCTGCTGCACTCGAGCGGGAGGCCTCCGACCCCGGCGTCTGGGACGACCCCGCCCGCGGCCAGCAGCTGACCACCCGCCTGGCCCGGCTGCGCTCCGACGTCGACCGCTATGACGCTCTGGTTCGCCGCGTGGCCGACGCGGAGGCCATGGAGGAGCTGCTCGCGGACGAGGAGGACGCCGACCTCAGCGCCGAGCTCACGCGCAGCCTCGGCAAGCTCGAACGCGACGTCGACCAGCTTGAGCTGAAATCGCTCCTCGGCGGCGAGTACGACGCGAACCCCGCCGTCGCGAGCATCCACGCCGGCGCGGGCGGCACCGAGTCCCAGGACTGGGCGGAGATGCTGCTGCGGATGTTCCTGCGGTGGGCGGAGCGCGACGGCCTCGAGGCCGAGCTCGACGAGGTGCTCCCCGGCGAGGAGGCCGGCATCAAGTCGGCCACGTTCATCGTGCGCGGGGACAACCCGTACGGGCTCCTGTCCGCCGAGCGGGGCGTGCACCGGCTGGTGCGCATCTCGCCGTACGACGCGCAGAGCCGCCGCCACACCTCGTTCGCCTCACTCGACGTGATCCCGCTGCTCGAAGAGGGAGATCACGACTTCGAGATCGACCCGAAGGACCTCCGGATCGACACGTACCGGTCGTCCAGTGCGGGCGGGCAGCACGTGAACGTGACCGACTCGGCCGTGCGGATCACCCACCTCCCGACCGGCATCCAGGCCGCCTGCCAGAACGAGCGCTCGCAGATGCAGAACCGGGCGGTAGCCATGCAGATCCTCCGGTCCCGCCTGGCCGAACGCCTCCGCGCGGAGCACCAGCAGCGGATCGAGGACCTCCGGGGGGAGCGCCAGAACATCGACTTCGGCTCGCAGATCCGGTCCTACGTCCTGCACCCGTACCAGATGGTCAAGGACCACCGGACGGGCGAAGAGACGAGCGACGTGAACCGCGTGCTCGACGGCGACCTCGACCGGTTCATCGAGGCCGAGCTGCGACACCGGGCGGGCGAGCGCGCCGAGGGCCCGGCCGGGTAGCCGGCGCCGCTACTGCGGCGACGCGGCCGGGACCGGCTTCGCCTCCCGCCCGGTGGCGGCCGGGAGCGGTTCGGCGGGCTCGTCCGCGGGCCGATCGGCGCGGCGGCGTCGTCGTCGTCGGACGATCACGGCGACCCCCAGCCCGACCGCCCAGCCCGCCCACACGATTCCCGACGCCGCGAGCCCCTCGCCGATCGCCGGGTCGCGGTACACCACCACGATGTCGTGCTCGCCGGCCGGCACGGGCACGGCCTGCAGCAGGTAGTCGGCCGACAGCAGCCGCGAGTCCTGCCCGTCCACGGCGGCCGTCCATCCCGTCCCGAAGCTGTTGCGGATCACCACCAGGGAGTTCGTGGGGGCGTTCACGTGGATGCGGAGCTCCTCCGGCGAGATCTGCTGCCAGGTCGCACGGCCCGGTTGGCCCCCGCCCTGCTGGGGGATGCCGGGGTCGGTGATGAGGCTCGCCTCCTTCGTCGGATCGAACCCCGGCGCGAGCGACTGCCGGAGCGCGTCGACGCTCGGCATCACCTGCCACTCGTTCACGACCGACACGAGCGGCTGCCAGCCGTTCACCTCGTACAGCGTGTAGCGGCCGTCGTGCGTCACCCGCCGGCCGGGCACGAGGGGCGGGAGCACGGTCGGCTGGATCAGCCACCGCACGCCGAGCACCCGGAACACCGACGCCGACGGCTTCCGGATCACCGCGGCGTTGTAGAACAGCGGCTCGCCGTGGTTGGCGGCGCGGATGTACGACCAGTACCGCGTGAGTTGGATCGGCGAGTAGCCGTACACGTCCGACAGCCCGAACAGCATCCCGCGGCCGTTCTCCATCGCGGGCCACGACCTGCCCTCCTGCGTGAACAGGTAGCCCTTCACGTAGTACGCGCCGGGCGGTGACCACGTCAGGAACCGCCCCTGCTTGCCCTCCATCGCGAGCCCGATCGGGCCGGAGTTCAGGTAGTGGTGGGCGAGGACGTTCGGCCACTGCAGGGGCTGAGGGCTCGTGTTGTGCCCGTCCTCGAGGCCGATGAGCACGGTCCCGCCGTGGTACGTCTGCGACCAGACCGCGCCGAGCAGCAGCTCGGCGGCCAGCACGCCGACCACCGCGAGCGACGCCCACCGCCTGCGCCGCGCGGCCATCCAGGCGAGGACCGGGGCCGCGAACGCGGCGCCGATCAGGGCCAGCACGAACCGGCTGGGGTGCGTGCCCAGCAGCAGCGGAACGCCGACGAACCCCACCGCGCCCGCGCCGATCCACCGCAGGGCGCGGCGCACCGGGAGCGGCCGTTCCAGGAATCCCTGCACCCCGAGCGCACCGAGCACGGGGACGACCAGCAGCCACAGGTACCGCAGCCGCCCGGGGTTGTGGAGGTAGATGTCTCCGAACGGCAGGTGCAGCACCAGCGACCGGAACCACCCCGCCCCGACGAACAGGTCCAGTGTCAGCAGATACGTGAGCACCGCGAGCGCACCGAACGCGGCCGCCAGGTAGCGCTTGCCGTAGGTGCGGGCAGCCGCGGGCACGGCCAGCAGCACGGTCGCCCCGGCGAACGCCCCCGGCGCGGTGGCGATCGCCCACGGCCAGCCGGCCCACACCCCGCTCGGCACGAGCGGCTGGTCGCCGATCCCGGCCAGCCGGGCCACCGCGCCACCCACGGCCGCGTACCCGCCGCGGAGGCTGGTCTTGGGGATCAGGGCGAACCGCGGGATGAACACGGCGAGGTTGGCGAGCGGCAGGAACAGCAGGAACCCCAGCGCGAGCAGCGCGGCCTTCTGCCACGAGCGGTCCTTCGCCACGACGTCGCGGGCGCAGCGGGCGACCAGGTAGACGAACGTCGCCATCGTGCACATCGCCAGGCCGTGGCTCATGTGCGCGGTCGCGACTTGGCCCCACGCCAGCGCGCCCATGCCGAGCCACAGCAGGCGCCGCGGCACGGTCGAGGTCTGGAGGAATCCGCTGGCCGCCACCAGCACCAACGGCGTCCACGCGAGCGTCCCCGCGAACGGCAGGGAGATCGCGACCGACGACGCGCCCATCATCATGCCGAACGAAAGCCCGCCGACGGTCGCGGCCGTTCGCGTGAGGTGCTCCTTGCGCAGAAACCAGTACAGCCCGAGCCCGCCGATCAGCGGGTTCAGCACGATCAGGAACCGCAGCGCGGTCGTGCACGAGAACGTCGAGAACAGCGCCATCGGCGCGGCGTACAGCCAACCCGACTGCGGGTCGCTGGCGTACGGCATCCCGGCCATCTGCATCGGGTTGACGAGAGGGATGTGGCCGGCCGCGAGCGACTTCCCCAGGAAGCAGAAGTGGGGGAGCCAC
>DATLUW010000594.1:0-2740 GCA_035577825.1 Actinomycetota bacterium
CACCGGCAACCGCACCATGAAGAACCAGGGAGCCGCCCAGCGCCGGAAGGGCCGGGCCGTCGGGACCGTGCAGAAGGCCACCGGCAGGGCGAAGGCGACCGTCACGAAGGCGAAGGGCGCCGTGACCTCGAAGAAGCACACCGCAAGCGGCAACGCGAAGGCCACCGTCACGAAGGCCCGGGCGAAGAAGCAGACCGGCGCGAAGAAGGCCGCCACGAAGACGAAGGCGGCCGCCCAGAAGACCGCCGGCCGCGCGAAGGCGACCGCAGCGAAGACGAAGTCGGCGGCGAAGTCCCGGATGCAGCGCGCCTCGTAGCGAACCTCTCGAACGGGCCACGCCCTTCTGGGGCGTGGCCCGTCGGGCGCGGCCGGGCGTCAGATGTAGCCGAGCTCGGCGAGGCGCTGTTCGATCTCGGCCTGTTCCTCGGGCGTCGTCGGCTCGGGGGGGCGGTCCCACCGGCCCCACGACGCCACCGCCATGTCGAGCTGCTCGCGCAGGCGCTTGGCGGTCTCGACGCGAACCGACGTCAGATCCTCCTGCTCGAGCGGGTCGTTCGCCGTGTCGTACAGGGCCTCGGAGCCGTCCGCCGACCGGACCAGCTTGAACCGCCGGTCCCGCGCGGCCAGCAGGTCCCGGGCGAGCCCGCCGAAGTCATAGGACGGGTTCCGCTTGGCGAGGCGGTCGCGCTCCTTGTCCGTCCACGCCCGCCACTCCGCGAACGCGTACTCCTCGCCGAACGAATCCCGCGTCGGCGACAGGAGGTCGCGGCGGCGCTCGTCGAGGTGCTCGCCCGGCGACTGCCGGCCGAGGAACCGCGCGATCGAGGGGAACACGTCGACCAGCTCGTACATCCCGCCGCGGGTTCCCTTCGGCACCAGGCCCGGTCCCCACGCCACGAATGGAACCCGGATGAGGTGGTCGTCGAGCGAGGCGTGGTGGTCGGCCAGGCCGTGCCGTCCGCCGGGCTCGCCCGACGCGCGGTGCTCGCCGAGGTGCTCGCCGTGGTCCGACGTCACCATCACGAGCGCCCGCCCGTCGTCGGCGACGTGGCCGGTCCCGCGCAGGATCTCGAGCAGCCCGGCCAGGTGACGGTCGGCGTTCGCGAGCTCGCCGTCGTAGTACGTCGACAGAACGTCGAGGTCGCGCCCGTCCGCCCCGGCGATCGCCTCCCACGGTCCGACCCGGGCCGCCGTCCGCAGCCGGTACCGGAGCCCCGCGAAGGGCCCGTACCGCGGGCCCTGCATCCGTCTCGCGAGCTTCCGCGGCGGCGCGTACGCCCAGTGGCACTCCAGGTAGTTCACGAACAGGAACAGCGGCTTCCGCGCCTCGGGCAGATGCTTGCGCATCCACCGGTTCACGATGCTGCCCCCGCTGTCGCCGCCGAACAGGGCCTTCGGGATCCGCCGGGCCGCGCGCCGCCAGCCGCGCTCGATGTCGAGCCGGAACGCGTAGTGGTCGAACCCTCGCGCGAGGCCGGTGCGCTCGGACACCAGGCCGTTGTTCGTGACGCACCACGTGTCGTAGCCGATCGACCGCAGCCACTCCGCCAGCGTCGGCATCGCGCTTTCGCGGAGCGTCGGGCCGGTCTGCCACTGGCTCCCGTGCTGGCTCGGGTACAGCCCGGTGAACAGCGAACCGTGCGCCGGCAGCGTCCACGGGCCGTTCGCGATCATCGTCTCGGCGCGGAGCCCCTCGGCGGCCAGCGCGTCGACGGTCGGCGTGGTCGGGCGTTCGTAGCCGTAGCAGCCGAACCGGTCCCAGCGAGCCGTGTCGAAGACGACGAGGACGATGTTCGGCAGCTCACCCGGGCGCTCAGGCACCGCCCGAGGATACCGGCGGAGACGAACCGAGCACCTCGTCGAACTCCGCGAAATAGCGTTCGGCGATCGCGGTGAGCTCGAACGGCCGGCACGCCTCGCGGGCGGCGTCGGACATGCGCGCCCGGAGCTTGACGTCGACCAGCAGGCGGCAGGCCGCGTCCGCCAGCGCGTCGAGGTCGCCCGGGCGAACGAGCACGCCGGTCTCGTTGCGCTTGACGACCGTCGACACCTCGCCGACGTCGAACGCGACCACGGGAACCCCCGCCAGCCCTGCCTCGACGAGCACCCCGGGTGCGCCCTCCGTTCGGCTCGTCGACAGCAGCAGGTCGGACGCGGCGATGATCCGGTCGGCGTCGTCGCGCGACCCCAGCACCAGCGCGCCCGGTCCCGCCGCGCCGGCGGCGTTCTCGATGGACTCCCGGAGCGGTCCGTCGCCGCAGATCGCGAGCGAACAGGGGCCGAACCGCGACCGGATCAGCGCGAACGCCTGCAGCGCGGCGCCTGGCTGCTTCTCGTCGGAGAGCCGGCCGACCCAGGCCAGCATCGGCCGGTCGGGATCTCGAGCGCCCACCCGCTCCCGGACGTCGCGACGCTCGTCGGCGTCGAGTCGCGGCGGTTCCTTGCGGGAGGTCGGGATCACGACCACGCGTCCCGGGTCGACCGCGAAGTCCTCCACCAGCTCGCGCTTCAGCTCCTCGGTGACCGCGAAGATCCGCGCCGGCCGGTCGTACATCCGGGCCAGGATGCGTTCGCCGCGGCCGCCGACCGCGTGGCTGATCTTCCGGTAGACCATCGGCACACGGCCGCGGGGGTCGGCGAGGACCGCGTACTTCAATGGCTCGCCGCCGTGGGCGACCACGAGCGAGGGACGGAGTTTCGTCAGCCCGGCCCGCATCCGGGCGATCGCCCCTGGGTCGAC
>DATLUW010000595.1:0-10400 GCA_035577825.1 Actinomycetota bacterium
GCCGGCGTCGAACATGCGCTTGCCCATCACGCTCGCGCCGGTGCGCTCGAACGTCTCCCGCGCGATGTCGTTGTCGCGCCCTTCCTCGCCGCCCTCGCCGAGCTTCAGGTTCTCCCGGAAGAACCGCGTCGGGAAGATCCAGCGCTGCAGCTCCATCCATTGCCGCCCCATCAACTCCCCGAGGGACGCAGGCGCGATGAACCCGTCCACCGACATCGACACGCTGAAGAACACCGTGCCGGCCATCAGTCCTCGACCCCCTTCGAAACGATCTCGGTGACGTAGGCGGCGAGGTTGCCCAGGGTCTGCCGGCCGCCCTCGATCGCGTGGTGTTTCTCGACCGCCTCGTCGCGCAGCTCCCTGGTGGGGAACACCGTGCGCATCTCGACCCGGGTCGCCGCGCCGTCGGGCTCGAACGTGATGACCGACTCGAAGGCGTTCGGATCGCCCCGGAACTCACCGTGTTGCAGCGTGATCCGTTCCGGCGGGGCGATCCCGGTCCAGGAGATCCACTCCTGGTAGTCCGTCCCGTCCGGTCCGTGCATCACGAAGTCCCACTCCCCGCCGACGCGGAACTCGAACGCCCGCGTGGTGGTGGTGAACCCGTCCGGTCCCCACCAGCGCGACAGGTGCCGGACTTCGGTGAACGCCTCGAACACCAGCTCCCGTGGGGCATCGATGATCCGGGAGATCACGATCTCGCGGTCGGCCGTCGCCGATTGCGCCGGCGCCTCCCATCCTGTCGCTGCCATCGGTCACTCCTCCTGCCGTGTCTGCTCGAGATCCTGCACGTACGCGTTCAGCCGGTCGAAGCTCTCGTTCCAGAACCGCTCGAAACCGCCGGTCCACTCGTGGACCGGTCGCAGCCCGCCGGCGTCAAGGCCGTACAGGCGCTGCTTGCCTGCCTTCCGGTCCCGAACCAGCCCGACCTCCCGGAGCACCCGCAGGTGTTTGGACGCCCCCGGCTGGGTGATCCCCAGCTCCTGGGCCAACTCGGTCACCGGCCGCTCGCCCGCCCGCAGCAGTGTCAGGATCTCCCGGCGCCGTGGCTCGGCGATCGCGTTGAAGACGTCCGACGTCGTCGCTGCTCGTGCCATGCCGACATCATATGCCGATATCGGCATGCGTCAACCCGGAGGAAATCCGGCGGGTCCTGTCAGATGACGATCGCCACACGCGAGCCCGATGTCACTGAACGGGCCGCATCATTCGGGTTTCCGTCGCCTCGATGAGGCGGGCGGGGTCGGGGTCGAGCGACGTGCGTTCGTCCGAGGCGAAATACCCCGCGTCGGCCGCGGCGAAGTCGCCGTCGTGCGAGATGACCCACACGAACCCGCTCGTGTCCGGGTCGGTCCAGGCGCCGTCGACGCGAAACCCGTGCGCTTCGCGGAGCGGGGCCACGTGTTCACGCCACTCCTGCGTGAACTGGTCGAGTTCGCCCTCGGTGATCCGGTACGTCCGCAGCTGCGATGTCGTCATCCCCGTGCCTCCCAGAGCTCAGCGGCATCGATCACGAGCGTGACCGGGCCGTCGTTCACCAGTTCGACCTCCATGTGTTCGCGGAATGCCCCGCGCCCAACGCGAACGCCGAGCGCAGCCAACTCCTCACAGAAGGCTTCCACCCGTTGCGCGGCCACCTCGGGAGACGCCGCGGCGATCCACGACGGCCGGCGGCCCTTGCGCACGTCGCCGTAGAGCGTGAACTGCGGCACGACCAGCACCGCTCCCCCGACTTCGGCCAACGCGAGGTTCATCCTGCCGTCGCCGTCCTCGAAGACGCGCAGACCGGCGATCTTCGCTGCCAGACGGCGTTCGTCCCCGGGCGGATCGTCCGCACCCACGCCCACCAGCAGCAGGAACCCAGGACCGTCGATCGAACCCACGACCGACCCCCGGACGCTGACGGAGGCGCGCGAGACGCGCTGCAGGACGACGCGCAAGGCCGGCCTAGCGGGGCACGACGCGGAAGGCGTCGAACACGTTCTCGATGCCCTTCACGGACGCGAGGATGCGCGACAGGTGCGTGATGTCCGCCAGTTCGAACGTGAACCGCTGCGTCGAGATGCGGTCCTTCCCCACCTGCGAAGTCGCCGAGAGGATGTTCACGTGGTGCTCGGCCAGCACGGTCGCGATGTCGCCGAGCAGCTTCTGCCGGTCCAACGCCTCCACCTGGATCGCCACCACGAACGATGTCGCCTTCCCCTCGCGCCACGCCACGTCGACCAGCCGCTCGGGCTCGCGCGACAGCGCGCGGGCGTTCGGACAGTCGGCGCGGTGGATCGAGACGCCCTGGCCCCGCGAGACGAACCCGATGATCTCGTCCCCCGGAACCGGCATGCAGCAGCGCGCCAGGCGAACCCACACGTCGGTCGCGCCCTTCACGACGACGCCGCCGTCGGCCTCCGGCCGCTTGATCCGGACCGGCCGCGCGAGGGGAACCTCGTCCGGCTCCCCCTCGTCCGCCGTCTCGTCCGCGAGGATCCGCGCGAGGCGCGCCACGACCGACTGCGGCGACACCTGGCCCTCCCCGATCGCGACGTACATCGCGTCGAGCTCGCTGAACTTCAGGTCCGACGAAACCTGCCCGAGCAGCGACTCGGTCGCCAGCCGCTTGAACGGCACCCCCTGCTTGCGCATCGAACGCTGCAAGAGGTCCTTGCCCGTCTCGAGCGCGTCCTCGCGGCGCTCCCGCGAGAACCACTGGCGGATCTTGGTTCGCGCCCGCGGCGTCTGGACGATCTGCAGCCAGTCCCGCGAGGGCGCGGCGTCCAGCGCCTTCGACGTCAGGACGTCGACCGCGTCCCCGGTCTGGAGCCGGTAGTCGAGCGGCACGAGCTTCCCGCCCACCTTCGCCCCGATGCACCGATGCCCGACATCGGTGTGGATCGCGTACGCGAAGTCGATCGGCGTCGCTCCGGCTGGCAGCTCGATCACGTCGCCCTTCGGCGTGAACACGAAGACCTGCCCCTCGTACAGGTCGATCTTCAGGCCCTCCATCAGCTCGCGAGGGTCCGTGGTCTCCTTCTGCCATTCGAGCACCCGCCCCAGCCACGCGAGCTCAGCCTGCTCGGAGGACCCCTTCTTGCCCTTCTGGGCGCCCTCCTTGTACCGCCAGTGCGCCGCGATGCCGTACTCGGCCACGCGGTGCATCTGGTGGGTACGGATCTGGATCTCGAGCGGCTTGCCGCCGGGCCCGACCACCGTCGTGTGGAGCGACTGGTACATGTTGAACTTGGGCATCGCGATGTAGTCCTTGAACCGCGCCGGCACCGGCTTCCACAGCGAATGGATCGCGCCCAATGCCGCGTAGCAGTCGCGAACGGAATCCACGAGCACCCGGATGCCCACCAGGTCGTAGATCTCGTTGAACTCCTTGCCCCGCAGGACCATCTTCTCGTAGACGCTGTACAGGTGCTTCGGCCGGCCGTCGACGTCGGCCTTCAGCTTCATCTCCCGCAGGCGCGAACGGACCTCCGAGATCACGCCGTCGAGGTATTCCTGCCGCTCGCCGCTGCGCTTCTCGACGAGCGACGCGATCTCCTGGAACGTCTTCGGGTGCAGCGTCGCGAACGACAGGTCCTCGAGCTCCCACATGATCCGGTTGACGCCCAGGCGGTGCGCGAGCGGCGCGTAGATCTCGAGGGTCTCGTTCGCCTTGGCGCGCTGCTTCGCCTCCGGCATCGAACCGAGCGTCCGCATGTTGTGCAGCCGGTCGGCGAGCTTGATGAGCAGCACGCGGATGTCCTTGGCCATCGCCACGAACATCTTCCGGACGTTCTCGGCCTGCTCGGCCTCCTTCGACCGGAACGTGATCTTCTCGAGCTTGGTCAGCCCGTCGACGATCTCGGCAACGTGCGGGCCGAACTCCTTCTCGATGCCCTCGACCGTGAGCTCGGTGTCCTCGACCACGTCGTGCAGCAACGCCGCGACCAGCGTGGTCGTGTCCATCCCGAGGTCCGCGAGGATCGTGGCGACGCCGAGCGGATGGGCGATGAAGTCCTCGCCCGAGACGCGCTTCTGCCCGGCGTGCGAGGCGTCGGCGAACGCGAACGCCCGCTGGATCTCCTTGAGGTCCGCCCGCGGGCTCTCGGACTTGATCCGGCGGACCAGGGCGTCGAGCCCCTCGGCCGGCGGCGAGGAGTCGCCCGGCAGGAAGCGGCGCAGCCCGCCGCGGCGTTCGGCCTTGACCTGCTCCTGGCTCTGCACGCCGGCACCTCCTCGCTTCGAAGTGTACCGGTCAGGTGCGTGGAGACCGCTTCAGGACGGCGGATCGACAGGGGTGGGGCGGGTGCTCAGGGCGTGTCGGCCGGGTGGCTGCGAATCTGCTGTGTGCTCGTCCACTCGCGGCCGTCGCGCTGGGCCATCAGCCGCCCGAGCTCCTCGGACTCCTCGTCCGTCAGGCCCTTGGACTTGCGCTTGGCGACGAGCTCGTCGAACCGCGAACCGCCGGCACCGGGATCGGCCTTCGTCTCGCCCACGTCGGGCGACACCTCGCCGACGCTCACCGCGGTCTCCTGGACGAGCTCCTTGGCGAGCGTGGAATCCTCGGCCTCGGCGGGCCCGGACACTTCGGAGGCCACGCCGGGGTCGGCGGCCTCGGCCGGTTCGGCGGGGTTCTCCTCGTCGTGACGTGGCATGTCCCGAGCTCTCCTGGTCAGGCCGGACGGCGTCGGCCCGAAGGCTACCCGTCCGCGGGCCCGCGTGCACCTTCCGGCGCATCCGTTTCGGCCTCATCGCCGCGCGAAGCTGCCTCCGAGCGGTCGAGCAGGATCCGGATGTCGCACACCTCGCGGAACCCTACGCGGGAGAGGATCGGCCGGGACATCGCCCCCGCCTGCGTCACCAGGACGGGCTTGCCGGCCACCACGGCGTCCTCCCACCTCGCGGCCACGAGCGCGCGGTAGGCGCCACGCCCGCGGGCGCGTTCGATCGTCGAGCCGCCGTTCAGCAGGACGCCGACGTCGGTGACCGTGGCGCGGCCCGTCGCGACCGGCTCGCCGTCCACCAGTGCCAGATACTGCCGGACGGTGGTGCTCCCGGCGAGCGGGGCCCAGTCCCGTTCGGCCCGGTCGAGCACCTCGGCCACGTCGTCCTCGTCCATCCCGAACGCGTCCATCGCGATGCGAACCGAGTCCCGGTAGTCCTCGAGGCTTTCCACGCGGCGGACCTCGACGCCGGGCGGGGCCGGCGACGGCGGGCGGTCGAGGATCATCCCCACCGCGTACGGCTCGCGGTCGGGCTCCATGCCGAGGTCGATGAGCCGCTCCGTGAGGTCGTCGGGCGTGGCCGAGCACCCGACCTCCCACGTTCGCTCCATCCGGCCCCGGCGGTCGAGCTCGGCGCGGACCTCTGCGACGGTGGGCTCCACATCGTTGGGCTGCAGCCGCAGCCGCTGCACGACCGTGAACCCGGCGAACGACCCGGGCCCGAGGTACACGACGAAACGAGGGTCGACGAGGCGCTCGTCGTTCGGCCCGAGCGGGTGGTGGAGGTTGGAGTTCTCGGCCAGGGACAGGACGTCGCCGGCAAGCTTCGGCGGCGGCGCGATGCGGCCGACCGGCCACGGCGCCGAGCGTTCGACGCGCTTCCCCTCGCCGCTCATCGAGTCACCGCCCCGCATCCGCCTCGCACGGAGGTGGGCCCGGCCCGGCCGGTTCCTCCGCCCACGTGCACGGTGGTAGAACTTCGGACATGGAGTCCGGGGATCGGCTCGGATCCACCCTTGCCGGCTTCCGAATCGATTCCCTGCTGGGCCGCGGCGGCATGGGCGTCGTCTACGTGGCCGAACATCTCCGGCTGCACCGTCGCGTCGCCTTGAAGGTCATCGCCCCCGAGCTGGCCGAGGACCCGATGTTCGCCGAACGGTTCAGCCGGGAGGCCGAGCTCGCCGCTGCACTTGATCATCCGAACATCATCCCCGTCTACGACGCCGGCGATGCGAGCGGAGTCCTGTACATCGCCATGCGACTGGTCGACGGGCCGGACCTCGGGTCGATCCTCGCGTCGGCGGGACCCGTGGAGCCCCGTCGACTCTTCGCGCTGCTCTCACAGGTGGCCGAGGCGCTCGACGCCGCCCACGCGCAGGGGCTCGTCCACCGTGACGTCAAGCCCGCCAACATCCTCGTCGAGCGCAGTGCGGGCCGTCCGGAGCGCGTGTTCATCACCGACTTCGGCCTGATGAAGCGGATGGACTCCGCGCAGAGCCTGACGCAGAGCGGCTTCTTCCTGGGGACGGTCAACTACGCCTCGCCCGAACAGCTCCGGGCCGAACACGTCGACGGCCGCGCGGACCAGTACGCGCTGGCATGCGTGATGTTCGAGGCGCTCACGGGCTCGTTGCCCTTCCGCAGGGACCTGCCCGCCCAGATGATCACGGCGCACCTGTTCGATCCGCCGCCGCGGATCACCGCCGTGTGGTCCGGCGCGCCGCCCGGCCTGGACGAGGTGATCGTCCGCGCGCTGGCCAAGCTGCCGGACGATCGGTTTGCCTCCTGCCATGAGTTCGTCGGCGCGGCGAGCCGGACGCTCGAAGCGCCACCGGTGGAGGAGCCGATCGCGCCGACGCTCGCGGCTCGTCCGCCGATGCCGCACGCGTCCGAGGTCGATGAGCAACGGGCGGCATCCAGCCAGGGACCTTCGCCCTCGGAACCGCCACACCCGCTCGAACGCCAGCCCGGCGCCCGAGGGCGACCGATGCAGCCGGAAAGGCGGCGAACGCTGGCGCTCGTCGCGGCACTGGTGGCGACCGTGCTCGTGGCCGGTTCGATCTTCGTCCTGGCGAACGGCGGGTCCCCCAAGGCCGCGGGGCCGTCCGGGGCGGGCACGTCGCCCGGCTCCGGCAGCCCCGGCGGCGGATCGAGCGGAAGCCCTGGCGGCGGATCCTCCCCTCGGTCCAGGATCCCCGTCACGGTGTACTTCCACGGCGCGTTCACCGGTCCCCTCGCCCCCGACGTGGAACCGTCCATCCAGGGCGCGACGGTCAGGTTCGCCGAGCTCAACCAGGACTCGAGCTTCCCGGCGATCGTGACTCTCAAGCAGCTCGACACGGTCGGCCTCCCTGACGGTACCCAGGCCCTCGCGCGCGGGGTGACTGCCGACCCGCGGACGGTCGCCGTCGAAGGGCCGGCGTTCACCGACGAGACGGTTGCCGTCGGGGACATCTACAACCGGGCGGGGATCCCGTTCGTGACTCCATCGGCCACTGGCAACGGCCTGAGCACCCACGGCTGGAGCCAGTGGTACCGGACCGTCGGAACGGACGACGTGGAGGCGCCCGCCGACGGGGAATTCATCGCGAAGATCCTCAGCGCGAAGAAGCTGTTCCTCGTCGACGACGGACCGTTCTTCGGGCGACCGTTTGCGCGGACGGTCGGAGCGGCGGCCGCCCGCGACGGGGTGACGATCGCCGGACGGAAGTCCGTCACCGGCGTGATCCCCGACTTCGGGGCCGCGATCGACGCGATCAGGTCCTCCGGCGCCGACACCGTGTTCTTCGGCGGGATCGCCTCCGAGTTCTCCCAGCTCGTGCTCCAGGCCAGGGCCGCCGGACTCCGGACTACGAGGTTCGTGTCCGGCGAGCCTTCGGCATCGTCGGCGTACCTCGACTCGACGGGGACGGCCGCCAACGGCACCTTCGTGTCGTCGTTTTCCAACATGAGCGACGAAATCGTCGCGAAGTACCGGAGCGACGTCGGCTCGGCTGCCGTGTCCGTGCCGGCCTTCGCTGCCGAGGGGTACGACGTCGCAAGCCTGATCGGGGCCGGGATCAGCGACGCGATCGCGAACGGCGCACGCTCCCCGATGGAGATCAGGGCGGGCATTCGGACGTTCCTCGACGGCCTCACGCCGACCCATCCGTTCCACGGCGAGGCGAAGGACATCTCCTTCCAGCCCGACCACGAGCTCCAGGGGCCGCCGAGGTCGCTGCTGTTCTTCTACCGGGTGAACGACGGGCATCTGCACCTGCTGGCGGACGCAGATCGCCTGCTGGACTGAGGTCGCGGCTCAGAACGTGATCAGCGAGAACGTGTCGTAGCCCTCGAGCCGCTCCCGGCCGTGCAGGAACGACAGCTCGATGAGGAACGCCATCCCGAGCACCTTCGCGCCGGCGCCCTCCACCAGCCGGGCGGTGGCGGCTGCCGTCCCGCCGGTGGCGAGCACGTCGTCCACGATGAGCACCCGTTCGCCGGGAGCGAAGGCGTCCGTGTGGATCTCGAGCGTCTCCGAGCCGTATTCGAGCTCGTACTCGGCCTTCACGGTCTCCCAGGGCAGCTTGCCGGCCTTCCGCACGGGCACGAACCCCGCGCCGAAGTGGTACGCCACCGGCGAGGCCAGGATGAACCCCCGGGCCTCGATCCCGACGACCTTGTCGACGGACCCCCGACCGAACTGCACGACGATCAGATCGATGACCGTCGAGAACGCGATCGGGTCGGCCAGCAGCGGGGTGATGTCTTTGAAGACGATCCCCTCCTGCGGAAAGTCGGGCACGTCCCGGATCCGCTGCCTGATGACTTCGACGTCCATGGAACTCCTCGCCTCCGCGTGCGTGGTGCGGCCAGGGCCGGGCAGACGGATGCCCCCGGCCGGTGCGGCCGGGGGCATCCTAACGATCGAGGCGGCTCCCTACCTCCGCCGGCGCTTCGCCGGCGGCGGGCGCTTCTTCGACTTCGGACGGCTGCCGCCGGAGGGCCTGCTCCCGGACGGGCGGCTGCCGGAACCCGACTTCGCCTGCCCCGAGGACGACGCGCCGGACGTGGCCGGCTCGGCGGCCCCCGTGGCGTCCCCGTCCCCGTTCGCGGAATCGGCCGCGGCCGTGGGCGGCGTCGGCTTCGCCGGCTTCGTCGTCCCGGTGCTCCGGCGGGCGCCCTGGCTCGAGCCGGCCGGACGGGTCGTCGTCGTGCGGCCGCCCGTGGTGGCCACGGCCACCTGGCCCTGCCCGCGCGTCTGCGCCCGGACGGCGCGCGCCCGCATCTGCGCGTAGCGCGGTTCGCGCTCCTTGAGCAGCGCGAGCATCGGCGCCGCGATGAAGATCGACGAATACGTCCCCGACGCGACCCCGATGAACAGCGCGAACGCGAAGTCCTTCAGCGTATCCCCGCCGAACAGCAGCAGCGACAGGATCGGGAGCAGCACGACCAGCGAGGTGTTCACCGATCTCATCAACGTTTCGTTCAAGGAGAGGTTGACCACGCTCGAATAGCCGTCCCGCGCCACGAGCGCCAGCGACTCGGTGTTCTCCTTGACCCGGTCGAAGATGACCACGGTGTCGTAGAGCGAATACCCCAGGATCGTGAGGATCGCGATGACGGTCTCGGGTGTGACCAGCCGGCCCACCAGCGCGTAGATGCCGGCCGTGATGATGAGGTCGTGCGCGAGCGCGGTGAGCGCCGAGACCCCCATCTTCCATTCGAACCGGAACGAGATGTACAGGGTCACGAGGACCAGGAAGATGATCAGGCCCTTGAGGGCCTTGGACGAGATCTGCGCGCCCCACGTCGGGCCCACGTCGTTGATCACGATCTCGTCCGTGCCGATCCCGGACTTGTCCCCGAGCTGGGACAGCAGCCGGGCCCGCTCGTCGCCGCCGATCTCCTTGGCCACGACCTTGGAAGCGTCGACCCCCGCACCGTCGGCCAGCGCCGCGATGACCGCGGCCTGATCGGCCTTGGACAGCTGGTTGACCGTGAGCTGACCGGGGTCGACGCCGGCCTGCTTGGCGATGGCGGCGAGGATCTCGGCCTCCGTCGGCGGTCCGGTCGGGCTCGGGCTGGGCGCCGGCGTCACCGACGGGGTCACGCTGGGCGCGACGGTCGGCGATGGCTCGGTGCTCGGCGAGGGCTGCGTGCTGGCCGAGGGGGCCGGCGACGGCTTGCCGGACGCCTTCGGCGAGGCCTTGGAACCCTTGCCCGGGGCCTTGGTGGGCGCCGCCGCGGCAGCGGCGGCGGCCGCCGACCCCGAGGACGACCCCGTCGGCGTCGGCGAAGCCGCCGACGACTCCACCGCGGACGGACTGCCCGCCGGGCTCGACGTCCCGGACGGCGACGCGGACGGCGTGACCGACGGCGCCGGAGACGGCGAGGGCGGCGGCGGCGTCAGCGTGGGCGTCCGGATGATCACGGTGCCGTTCGGACCGCCGGTCTTCGGGAACACCAGGATCTGCGCGCCGCTGCGGCCGAGGCTCGACAGCGTGGTCTTCACCTGGTCGACGGTGAGCGGGGTCGACGGCTGATAGACGATCGTCACGTCGTTCGAGGTGCCGAGCTGGCCCTGGGCGATCGTCACTGTCGCCGTCCCGTTCTCGAGCTTCACGTTCGGCTTCACGAGCCCGTACTGCGCGAGCGCCTCCTTGACGTCGTCCTCCGTGGCGTTCGTCGCGGGGAACGTGAACTGGACCTGGG
>DATLUW010000596.1:0-2502 GCA_035577825.1 Actinomycetota bacterium
CAACGTCAGCTATCCGGAACTGGCGCTCGGCTCGGAGGTCGAGGTGCCCACCCTCGACGGGCCGGTCACGCTCAAGATCCCGGCCGGGACCGAGACCGGCAAGACGTTCCGCGTGCGCGGCCGTGGCGCGCCGAAGCCGAAGGGCGGCCAGGGCGACCTGCTGGTCACGGTTCGGGTCGACGTGCCGAAGAAGCTGAGCCGCCAGCAGAAGGACCTGCTGCGGCAGCTGCAGGAGGCCGAGCGCGAGTCCCCGCGGCGCGTGCTCGGCGTGGAGAGCTGAGGGGGTGGACGAGGTGACGGACGACCGGAACGAGGGGGCGGGCGAGCGGGACGAACGCGGCGTCTACATCATCAGCGTGGCCGCCGAGCTCGCGGGGATGCATCCGCAGACCCTCCGCATCTACGAACGCAAGGGCCTGCTGCGCCCGGCCCGGACGGCCGGGAACACCCGGCGGTACTCCGAGCGCGACATCGAGATGCTCCGCACGATCCACCAGCTCACGCAGGAGCAGGGCATCAACCTCGCCGGCGTGAAGATGATCGTGCAGATGGAGCAGCAGCTCGACGAACTGCGCCGCACCGTCGAGGAGCTCTCGGTCGAGATGCAGCGAGCCCGGCAGCGGGCGCGAATGCTCGCCGAGCAGGCCCGCCTGCAGGCCGAGGAGGAGGCCCGGCGCCGCGCGGAGGCCGAGCGGCTGCGCCGCGACGCGAACGCGATCGTGCCGCGGTCCGTGTACGGGACGCCTCCGTGGGGGAGCGCGTGACGGCAGGGGTCACCGTCCGGGGCCATCGCGTCGTCCTCCGCCCGTACCGGCTCGACGAGGTCGATGCCATGACGGACGCAATGTCGACGGCCGAGGCCCGCGCGTGGCTCCCGCTCGGCGCGCCCCCGAGGCACGAGCTGCGCCGCCGCGTCGAGGCTGCCGGCGAACCCAGCGAGGGCCGCATCGACCTCGCGATCGAGGCGGGCGGCCGGCTGGTCGGGGAGATCGACGGGCGGCACCCGCGCTGGGCGGTCCCGCCGGGCGTCTGGGAGATCGGCATCTCGATGTTCGCGAGCGCGGACCGCGGCCGGGGGTACGGCCGCGAGGCGCTCGGGCTGATGTGCGACCGGTTGTTCGACCGGGAGGGCGCGCACCGCGTCGCGCTCACGACCGACCTCGAGAACGCGCCGATGCGGGCCGTGGCCGAGCGCTGCGGGTTCCGCTTCGAGGGGGTGCTGCGTTCGTTCATGCCCGGGGCGGACGGCACCCGGCGCGACTACGCGATGTACGCCATCACGAAGGACGACTGGACGGCGCTCCGAGCCGAGGGCGACGGGCGCGCGCCCACCACCTCAACCGAAGGAACCGACTGAAGACCATGGACCCCAACACGTTCACCCTGAAGACCCAGGCCGCGCTGGAGGCGGCGCGGCAGCAGGCCGCCGCGCGCGACCAGCAGGTCATCGAACCCGAGCACGTGCTGCTCGCGCTCCTCGGCGACCCCGAGGGCGTGGTGTTCCCGCTGCTGCACCGCATGGGCGTGTCGCCGCGCACGCTCCGCGACCGCGTGACCGACGCGGTCGACCGCCTGCCGAAGGCGTACGGGGCGTCCGGTGGCATCGGGCTCGGCCAGGCGACGGTCCAGCTGTTCGACCGGGCCTGGCGCGAGGCGCAGGCGATGAACGACGAGTATCTGTCGACCGAACACCTGCTCCTGGCGATGGTCGACCCGGCGGTCGCGCAGCAGACCGCTGCGGGTCGCATCCTCGCCGAGACCGGCGTGACCCGCGACGCGGTCCTGGCCGGGCTGCAGGAGGTCCGGGGCCGCCAGCGCGTCACCGACCAGAACCCCGAGGAGAAGTACCAGGCGCTCGAGCGCTACGGGCGCGACCTCACCGAGCTCGCGCGCGCGGGCAAGCTCGACCCGGTCATCGGCCGCGACGACGAGATCCGCCGGACAATCCAGGTGCTGTCGCGCCGGACGAAGAACAACCCCGTCCTGATCGGCGAGCCCGGCGTCGGCAAGACGGCGATCGTCGAGGGGCTCGCCCAGCGCATCGTCGCCGGCGACGTCCCGGAGGGCCTGAAGGGCAAGCGTGTCGTGGCGATCGACCTCGGCGCGATGGTGGCCGGCGCCAAGTACCGCGGCGAGTTCGAGGAGCGGCTGAAGGCGGTGCTCCGCGAGATCGCCGACTCGGGCGGCGAGATCATCACGTTCATCGACGAACTCCACACCGTCGTCGGCGCCGGCGCGGCCGAGGGCGCGATGGACGCCGGCAACATGCTGAAGCCGATGCTCGCGCGCGGTGAGCTGCGGGCAATCGGCGCGACCACGCTCGACGAGTACCGCAAGCACATCGAGAAGGACCCAGCGCTCGAGCGGCGGTTCCAGCCGGTGGTGGTCGGCGAGCCGTCCGTCGCCGACACCATCTCGATCCTGCGCGGCCTGAAGGACCGCTACGAGCTGCACCACAAGGTGCACATCCAGGATGCGGCGTTTGTGGAGGCGGTGCGGTTC
>DATLUW010000597.1:0-2125 GCA_035577825.1 Actinomycetota bacterium
CGTGATCACCTCCAACTTCGCCGACGCGGCGATGCCGGCGTGGTCGCCGGACGGCTCCGAGATCGCGTTCACGAGCGGTGGAGATCTCTGGATCACCTCCTCGAACGGCATCGGTGCGCGTGAGATCGCGTCAGGACCGAGCCGCGACCTCGATCCCGCCTGGTCTCCGGACGGTTCGACGATCCTCTTCTCGAGCAACAGGGCCGGAAGCTCCGACATCTACGCAGTGAAGGCGGATGGCGGCGCGATCAGGCGGCTCACGACGCACCCCGCGGACGACCGCTGGCCCATCTGGTCACCGGACGGAACGAAGATCCTCTTCGGCAGCGACCGAACGGGCCCCGGTGACGACCTCTTCACGATGAACGCGGATGGGTCGAACCAGGTACAGATCACCTTCACCGGCGGCGGAATCAGCAGTCGGCCCTCCTGGCAGCCGCTTGGCCCGCCGCCGTCCGGCTTCTGCACGCTCTGGGGAACCGCGGCGAACGACCTGCTCGTCGGCACAGCCGCAAGCGACGTGATCTGCGCCCAGGGCGGAAATGACCGCATCCTCGGCGGCGAGGGACGGGACGCCATCAACGGCGACGACGGCAACGACACCATCGTTGCCGGGCCGGATTCCGACGTCGTCAACGGCGGCGGCGGGGACGACAGCATCGACTCTCGGGACGGAGACGGGGACGTCGTCAACGGCTCCGACGGGACGGACACCGTAGTTGCGGACCGCTGGATCGACGCGGCCCTCGATGTTCAGCACCGCGTGTTTCCCGAGCCGGAAAACGTGGCACGCGGCCGACCGGTGCGGGCGTCGGTTGCGCTTCCGACCGGCCCTGCTCCCCTCGTCGACGACGGTCACCGGATCGCGTTCTGGTCGTCCCCCTACGCCCCTCAGTGGGTGGTGATCGACCTCGGCAGGCCGCGGGCGATTCGCAGCGTCGCCCTTGTGGCCGCCCAGACGCCCGACGGAATGACGGACCATGTCATCCTCGGCCGTGCAAGCACGAGCGATCGCTGGCGCGGGCTGGCCGAGCTTCACGGCTTCACGCACGACCGGCAGCTGCTGACGGCCACGGCGACCCATCCGTGGCGGAACGTCCGCTACGTGCGGGTCGAGACGCGCGCGAGCCCTTCCTGGGTCGCCTGGAAGGAGATCGCCGTCTTCAAAGCCCGTTAGGCCGGGAAGCGGACGCGATCGCCGGCCACCTTCGTCACCGGGGCACGGCTCTCGAAGTAGCGCACTGCCGCCTCGCCGATCGCCCGCGTGCCCGTGTAGCCCATCGCGCCCTTCACCGCCCAGCCGACGAGCGGGACGAGCCCGATCGTCTTCCGCGCGAGCGCCCGGAAGCCGAATGCCGACCCGATCACGGCAAGCACCTCCGGCAGGCGCTCGCGGTCGATCTCGAAGCCGTAGGCGTCGGCGATCCGCAGCACCAGCCGGATCTGGTTGACGGTCATGATCGGAAGGTCGGCGCCGGGGATGAACACGACGGCGCCGACGACGCCGTTCCGGCGGGAGAACCTGCGGATCAGCTCCTCACACACCTCGCCGCGCAGGGCGGGGAGCCGCGCCGCGAGCGGAGTCGCCGCCTCGCCGAGAACCCGCGCGACCCGCCGGGCAATCGCGTCGACCGGGAAGCTCGTGCCGCTCTCGACCCGCACGAGGTTCTCGTCGAGCACATACGGAACGTGGGCGGGCGCCTCCCGGATCCCGGGGACCACGGCGATCGCAGGCAGCCGGGCGCGTGTCGCGTCGCGAAGCAACGTCTCGTCGTGGGCCGTCGGCCGGCCGGCGAGGATGTGAATCAAGACCGAGGCGCCCTCGAGCGGCCCCTGCTCGCGCACCATCGAGTCGACTCCGCCGCGGCGGAGATCGGCCGCGAGCAGCGAGACGAGCCCGGTCGGGCCCGACACCACGACAGGCCGTTCCTGCCGGGCGGAGGCGCGCAGGCCCTGCATGACGCCGAGCACTGCCGTCGGCGCCACGGGCAGCTTCCTGGTCTTCACCACCGCGCGATTCGCGTCCGTCCCCGGCCTCTGACGTAGACCGCCTGCAGCACGCCGATCGCGAGCAGGTTGGCGATCATCGAGGAGCCGCCGACGCTGACCATCGGCAGCGGGATGC
>DATLUW010000598.1:0-3263 GCA_035577825.1 Actinomycetota bacterium
GAAGACCACGAACCAGCTCAAGGTCCCCGGCAAGGTGGCGCCGTCCCTCGCGGGCCAGCAGGTCACGTTCGTGCTGCAGCGGCGCACCGGCGGCTCGTTCCACGCGATCGGGACGAAGCACCTGACGCTGAACCCGTCGAGCTCGTTCACCGGGGCCTTCCCGAGGCCGGCGGCCGGGATGTGCCGGGCGATCGCGCGGTACGCGGGCGACGCCACGCACCTGGCGAGCAGCGACACCAGCACCTTCTCCTGCTGAGCGGCCGCCCGGCAGGCCGGGCCTGGGGGTCGGCCGCGGATCAGTCCGGGAACGGGTCGTGCTCCGCCGTTCGTTCGAACACGCGGCGGGCCTTGCCGACCTCGCTCCGCGGCATCGACCCCGGTGGCGGCAACACCACGGTGACGCGCAGGCGCAGCCGTTCGGCCAGGCGTTCGCGGAGCCGGCCGGCGACCTCGTCGGCACGCGGCTCCCACGACGCGTCGGCGAGCTCGGCCCGAACCTCGAGCTCCTTCATCGTGCCCCGCGAGTCCACGACGATCGCGTACTGGCCGCCGACCGCCGGGTCGTCGAGCAGCACGGCCTCGATCTCGCTCGGGAACACGTTCACGCCGCGGATCACGAGCATGTCGTCGACCCGCCCGGAGAACCGCGCGATCCGCCGGTGGGTTCGTCCACACGGGCAGTCGCCGTCGACGAACGAGGTCACGTCGCCGGTCCGGTACCGGACGACCGGCAGCGCCTCCTTGGTGAGCGTGGTCAGCACCAGTTCGCCCCGGCCGCCGGGCTCGACCGGCTCGCCCGTCGACGGGTCGACGATCTCCGGGAGGAAGTGGTCGTCGAACACGTGCATCGCGCCCTTGCCCTCGCGGCACTCGGCCGCAACGCCCGGCCCCATCACCTCGGACAGGCCGTAGATGTCGCAGGCGTCGATGCCGCCCCACGCCGCCTCGAGCTTGTCCCGGAACGCGTTCGACCACGGCTCCGCCCCGCACACGGCGTAGCGCAGCCGGATTCGCTCGAGGAGCCCGTCGGCCGCGGCGCGTTCGGCGAGCAGCATCGCGAACGACGGCGTACAGCACAGCCCGGACGCCCCGAGGTCGGCGAGCAGCTCGACCTGCAGCCCCGGGTTGCCGCCGGAGGCCGGCACCACGGTCGCGCCGAGGCGCTCGCCGCCGTAGTGCAGGCCGAGCCCGCCGGTGAACAGCCCGTAGCCGTAGGCGACGTGCAGGACGTCGTCGGCCGTGCCGCCGGCGCAGGCGATCGCCCGGGCGTTCACCTCGGCGAACGTCGCGATGTCGGCCGCGGTGTAGGCGACGACGGTGGGCTTCCCCCGCGTCCCCGACGAGGCGTGGACGCGAACCGTCTCCGCGAGCTGCACGGCCAGCATCCCGAACGGGAACGCGTCCCGGAGCTCGGCCTTCACCGTGAACGGCAGCGTCGCGAGGTCGGCCGGTTCCCGGATCCGGTGCGGGTGGACGTCGCCGAGCTTCCCCCGCCAGTAGTCGGAACCGGTCGACCGGAGGCGGAGGACGAGGTCGCGGAGGCGTTCGAGCTGGAGGCGCTCCCGCTCGCGGACGGCCATGGCCTCGACGTCCGGCTGCAGCATCGCCACGGGATTGTCACACGCGCCCGGCCGTCCCGGGTTGGAATAGTTCGCTTGGCTAAGTAGTTTCTATGGACGTGAGCACCTCGAACCCCGCCGAACGCCGCCGGTCGTCGCGGTCGGTCAACCAGCAGGCCGCCGACCTCCGGCTGGCCGTGACCCGCCTCGCCCGACGCCTCCGCCAGCTGGCCGACTCCGGCCTGTCGCCCTCGCAGCTCTCCGCCCTCTCCACGGTCGAACGCCGCGGTCCCATGACGCTCGGCGAGCTCGCGGCGGCCGAGGGCGTCCAGCCCCCGACCGTTACCGCTGCCGTCGCCCGCCTCGAAGAGGCCGGGCTGGTCGCCCGGGCCACCCACGAGCGGGACCGCCGGATCAGCATGGTCGCCGTCACCTCCCCCGGCCTCGAGCTGCTCCGCAGGAGCCGCCGCGCCAAGGAGGCCTTCCTGGCCCGCGGTCTGTCCGACCTGGACGAGGGCGACCGCGACACGCTGGCCCGCGCCGCCGCGCTGCTCGAGGACATGCTGGCCGAACGGCCAAACGCGGCCGCCGCGGCCGGCACCGCGGCGACGACGGGCGCGGCCGCCGCGGCCGGCACCGCGGCGACGACGGGCGCGGCCTCGTGAGCATGTCCGACGCCGGCACCGCCGCCCGGGCCGCCGCGTTCCGGGCCTCCCTCGGCGCGCGACGCGCGGCCGGGAAGACGTTCCGTTCGCTCCGGGTCCGCAACTACCGCCTGTACTTCGCCGGGCAGGCCGTGTCGTGGATCGGGACGTGGATGCAGTCGATCGCCCAGGCCTGGCTGATCCTCACGCTCACCCACAGTGCGGTGGCCATCGGCGTGACGCTCGCGCTGCAGTACGGGCCGATCCTCGTGCTCGGCCCGTGGGGCGGCGTGCTCGCGGACCGGTTCGACAAGCGGAAGCTCCTCCTCGGGACCCAGACGTCCGCGGGCCTGCTCGCGCTGATCCTGGGGGTCCTCACGGTGACCCACGTGGTCGAGCCGTGGATGGTGTTCGTCGTCGCGGGGGTGTTCGGGCTCGTCACCGCCCTCGACAACCCGGCCCGGCAGTCGTTCATCGTGGAGATGGTCGGCAAGGGGGACCTGCCGAACGCCGTCAGCCTGAACAGCGTCCTGATGAACTCGGCCCGGGTGATCGGCCCGGGCATCGCCGGCCTGTTGATCGCCACGGTCGGGACAGGACCGTGCTTCCTGATCAACGCCGCGTCGTACATCGCGGTGGTCGTGGCCCTGGCGATGATGCGGCCGTCCGAGCTCCTGCGGGGGGAACGGGCGCCGCGGTCGAAGGGCCAGCTGCGCGAGGGCATGGGGTACGTGGCGCGCACGCCGACGCTCCGCCGGCCGCTGCTGCTGATGTTCGTGGTGGGGCTGTTCGGGTTCAACTTCGCGACGCTGCTGCCGCTGTTCGCGACCGAGGCCCTGCACCAGGGGCCGGGCGGGTACGGCGTGCTGTTCTCCGCGATGGGGGTCGGCGCCGTGGCCGGCGGGCTCGTGATCGCGTTCCGCGGATCGATGGGCGACCGTCTGATGGCGGGCGCCGCGGCCGCGTTCGGGGCCGGCGTCGTCGTCGAGGCGCTCATGCCGACCCTGCCGTGGGCGCTGCTCGCGATGCTCCCGGTGGGCGTCGCGAACACGATCTTCAT
>DATLUW010000599.1:0-3352 GCA_035577825.1 Actinomycetota bacterium
CCGGGTTTAGTTTCACGCCTTCGCGAAACTTTCCGCCAGCGCCACAGCCTTCCGCATGGCCATGGATTTGTTGACCGTCTCCTGGAATTCCGCCTCGGGCGTGGAGTCGTTCACCCAGCCGCCGCCGAGGTCCGCAAGACCGTCACCGTGGTGTTCTCCGACGTGACCGGCTCGACGGCGATCGCCGAACGCGTGGATCCCGAGACGCTCCGGGGCGCCATGTCGCGCTACTTCGACGAGATGGAGCGCGCAGTCGCGAGGCACGGGGGCACCGTCGAGAAGTTCATCGGCGACGCCGTCATGGCGGTCTTCGGCGTCCCGACCCTGCACGAGGACGACGCCCTGCGGGCCGTCCGGGCGGCCGCCGACATGCGCGACGCGATGACGTGGCTGAACAAGGAGCTCGAGCGCGACCACGGTCTGGTCCTCGCCGCCCGGATCGGCGTCAACACCGGCGAGGTCGTCGCCCGGCAGGAGGGCGGGCCCGGCGAGCAGCGCCTGCTCACGGGCGACGCGGTCAACGTGGCCGCCCGGCTGGAGCAGGCCGCCGACCGGGGCGAGATCCTGATCGGCGAGCCCACCTACCGCCTGGTCCGCGACGCGATCGAGGCCGAACCCGTCGAACCGCTTTCGCTGAAGGGCAAGTCCGAGGCGGTTCCGGCGTTCCGCCTGGTGCTGGTGCACCCGCACGCGGCCGGCGTCGCCCGGCGGCTCGACTCGCCGATGGTCGGGCGCGAGCGGCAGCTCCGGCAGCTCGGAGAGGCGTTCGCGACGGCGGTCGAGGAGCGCGCAACTGTGCTGTTCACCGTGCTCGGCGCGCCCGGCGTGGGCAAGTCACGCCTCACGGAGGAGTTCCTGGCGACGGTCGATCGCGAGGCCACGGTGCTGCGCGGCCGGTGCCTGTCGTACGGGCAGGGCATCACGTTCTACCCGCTGGTCGAGATCCTGGGACAGGTGACCGGGTCGAGCGAGGTCGAGTCGCCGGACGGGATGCGGGACCGGCTCCTCGAGCTCCTCGGCGAAGGCCCGGAGTCGGCAGCACTCGCCGAGCGGCTGCTGGCGCTGACCGGCGCCGGGGATGCCGCCACGGCGACCGACGAGCTCTTCTGGGCGGTCCGGGCCCTGTTCGAGTCGCTGGCGAGGACGAAGCCGGTGGTCGTGGTGATCGACGACATCCACTGGGCGGAGCCGACGCTGCTCGACCTCATCGAACACGTCGCCGACTGGAGCCGCGACGCCCCGATCCTGCTGCTGTGTCCAGCCCGTCCCGAGGTCCTCGACGTCCGCGCCGGCTGGGGCGGCGGCAAGGTGAACGCCACGACGATCCTGCTCGAGCCGCTCGCCGAGGAGGAGTGCGAGGAGCTGATCGGCAACCTCCTCGGCGCCTCCGGCCTCGAGGATCGCACGCGCCGACGGATCGCCCAGGCCGCCGAGGGCAACCCCCTGTTCGTCGAACAGCTGCTCGCCATGCTGGTCGACGACGGCCGGTTGACGGAGGAGGGCGGCCGGTGGGTGGCCGCCGGGGACCTCGCCGACCTCGCCGTCCCGCCCACCGTGAGCGCCCTGCTCACGGCCCGGCTGGACCGCCTGTCCCCCGAGGAGCGGCGCGTGGTCGAACGCGCCGCCGTCGAGGGCAAGGAGTTCCACGCGGCATCGGTTGCCGCCCTGCTCGACGAATCCGAGCGGCCGGCGCTCCCCGAACACCTCCGTACGCTGATCCGCCGCGAGCTCATCCGTCCGCACACGGCCGACCTCCCGGGCGAACAGGGGTACCGGTTCCGGCACCAACTCATCCGGGACGCGGCGTACGACGCCATCCCCAAGCGGGCGCGGGCCGACCTCCACCGCCGGTTCGCGGAGTGGCTGGCGGGGAGGACGCCGGACGCGTCCGAGCACGAGGAGATCGTCGCCTACCACCTGGAACGGTCGTACCTGCTGCGGGCGGAGCTCGGCCCGGTGGACCCGGACGGCATGCGGGACGGCCGGCGCGCGGCCGAGCTGCTGTTGTCCGCCGGGACCCGGGCGCTCGATCGGGGCGACAACCGTGCCGGCGGATACCTGCTCGGCCGGGCGGTGGTCCTGGTTCCCCGGCCGGACCCGCTGCAGGTGCGGGCGGCGCTCGGCTTCGCGCGCGCTCAGCATTTCCTCGCGCAGTTCCACCGGTCGGTGGAGACGTACCTCGAGGCCGGCGCGGATGCGCGCGCGCTCGGGGACGCGTCGTCGGAGACCCTGGCCGTGCTCGGGCGGATCGCCGTCGAGCAGCAGTTCAGCGCGGGGCAGCCCCCGGAGGAGCTGCTCGAGCTGGCGCTGGGCGCGGTACGGCAGTTCGAGGCGGCGGAGGAGTGGGCGAACGCGGCGACCGCGTGGGAGATGGTCGCCAACGTCTACTGGGGGATGGCCCGGTGGGCGTCGATGCTGGAACCACTGGCGAACGCCGCCGGGATGAACCGCCGGGCCGGGATCACGTCGCGCGACATGGCGCTCCGCATCCGGGTGCTGGCGTCGATGTTCTTCGGCGACGCGCCGCTGCACGACGCCATCGCGTACGCGCGCGCGCTCCTCGCCGACGCGACGTCGCCGGCGGCGCGCATGCGGGCGCAGGCGAACCTCGGCGCCATGCTCGGCATGCAGGGATCCTCCGACGAGGCGTGGGAGCTGATCGACGCCGCGCGACGGATCGCGGTGGACCTCGCGACCGGGTCGTGGGCCGCGTCGCTCGCGTTCTGCTCGTTCACGCTGGGCATGGCGAGCGGCCGGCTGGAGCCGGTGGAGGCAGATCTCCGGCGGGCGCTCGGGCTCCTTGCCGGGACGGGCGAGCGAGGGTGGACGTCGACCCTCTGCGCCGAGCTCGCCATCGTGCTGTTCGAACAGGGGCGGATCGACGAAGCCGAGGAGCAGGCCGACGCGAGCCGGGAGGCCGTGCTCGAGGGCGACGTGAGCGCCGAGGGCTTCTGGCGGATGATCCTCGCCCGGATCCTGAGCATCCGGGGCGAACACGACGAGGCGCTGGGCCTGGCCCGGGAGTCCGTCGGGATCTTCCGCGAGACCGACGAGCTGAGCTTCCTGGCCGACTCGCTGGCGTCGTTCGCCGGAGTTGCCGCTTCGGCCGGGCTGGTGGACGAGGCGATCGCCTCGCTCCGCGAGGCGGTCGACTGCTACGAGCGCAAGGGGAACCTCGTCGGCGCAGCCACCGCCCGTGAGCGCCTGACGGCGCTCACGGCCTGACCCCACCGGGAGTCGCCAACGTCACAGGCCCGCCCTGCACTCCCCGTCGCGCCCTCCGCGGCGTTCGTTCATGTCTGGCGGCTGCGCGGGCCGGGGTGGGAGGATCGCCCCGGTCACGTCTTCGAGC
>DATLUW010000600.1:0-4960 GCA_035577825.1 Actinomycetota bacterium
TGGACATCCTGTTCCAGGGGTCGGCGGTGAGCGAGACCTTCCACCTTCGCTTCCAATTCCGACCGGGTTCGGACCTCGCGCCGGTTGATGGCAATGCGGACATCCCGCCGTTGAACGGCATCGTGGTCCATGTCACGATCCACGACGGCCTGTTGGTCTCGCGGGCGATCGGGGGAGGGGTCACCGGGGTCGCAAAGGCCCGCATCGTCGCGAAACTGGCCGGGACCGAGCGGCACCCTCGGATCAAGTTCCTTCAGACTCAGCTGACCGGAACCGCCAACAGCGGCGGTGCCGTGGTTCCGTTCTCGGCCGCGGGCGGAGCGTTCGGCTATCCGGTGCACCTCTCGCGGGCCGCGGGCTGCCCATAGGCGCGTTCGTCAGGCGTCGCCGGCGAGCACCGCGAGCGCCTCGCGGACGATCCGTCGCCAGTCGCGCGTGATCGTCGTCAGCGCGCGCTCGATCTGGGCGACGCGTCGCTCGTCGACGCGGCCGCGCTTCGCCGCCTGCTTGAGCTCCTCCTCGTCCTCGATCATGACGTCGCCGGTGGGGGAGACGAGCACGTCGACGATCAGGTCGAGGTATTCGACGCGGTCGTCGGCGATCGTCACCTCGTCGATCACGTCGAACCGGTGCCGCAATACATCGCCGTCAGACGCCACGAACCGGTAGAGGTTGTACGGCCGCCGCGTCCAGAACCACCCGAGCGTGGTCGTTCCCTTCGGGATGTCCCCGACCGCGGCCGGCAACCGGAACTGCACGACGACAACGCTCTCGCTGCGGTGCACCAGCTCGCAGTCGAACTCCTCCGAGCTGCCGTCCAGCCGCCGCTTGACCTCGACGAACCGCTTGGCCGTCACATGAACCAGGGTAGGACTCGACTCATGCGACGTGCAGCCGCCGAGCCTCCATCGCGAGCACCGTGCCGTCGGACCCGATCAGCCGAACCACGAACGACACATCCGAGTTCGCGTAGGCGGCGTTGAACTGCAACCGGCCTTGGAGCGCGACGCCGTTGATCTTGATGGCCGCGAGGCTCTGCGCCTCGCTCGGCTGCATCTCCGACTCGATGTATTCGACAGTCGCGCTCGCGATGGCGGGGACCGCCGCCGTGGGCGCCACGGCCCCGCACACGTCGAGTGGGGAGCTCGTGTCGAGCGTCGACTGATGCAACGGCGGACACAGCACGTGGAACAGCTCGCTCTGCACCCCGACCACGAGCCAGACCGTCCGACCACCCGCCGTGGCGGGTTCGAGATCAACGATCAGCGCGGTCGACGGCCCGAGGTCGGCGTTCTGGACGATGGCCTGCACGCCCGGGACACCCCGGTACACGATGCCGTCGGCCATCCCCTCGACCGTGACCCGATCCGAAGGCCATCCGAGCATCCGAACGGCGAACTCCTTCGCGGTCGTGTCCGCCTGGAGCGCATAGTCGGCCTTCCCGTTCGCAACGTCCTGCCCCAGGTCGTCCAACCGTGCGGGCGTGACCACCGGCCACAGCGCCCTGGCGATCGCCGGCGGGGCGCCGTCACTCACGCCGGTCGATGGCGCCGTGGTCGGTTCCGGTCCGGTGGTCGTCGGCGAGAGCGAGTGATGGATGACCGGCGCGCGCTGCCTCCCGATGCGCTGGGTGAGCATCGCGACGACGCCCCCGCTCGAATCGAGGACCTCGACGAGGAGCAGGCTGGCGTTCGTGTCGAGCGGACCCGCGAACTCGGTCTGGAATCTGTCGTGCAAGCCGATGACCATGGTGCCCTGGTCGGTGGCGTCGGCGAACGACACCGGGTCGACGGCCGCGACGTCGAACCCGTCGCCGTCGAAGAGGGCGTACCGGATTGTGGTGCCGGCGGCCAGCGCGGGCGACAGCGTCCCGCACAGCGTGGCCGGCGCCCCGCGAACGAACGGATCGGTCCCGCAGGAGAGGTCGATGCCTTGCCCGATCACGGCGTCGGGCCCCACGCCCTCCACGGACCACACGCCGCCGGCGCCCTTGCGCCCCACCTGCGCCAGGTCCAGCGTCATGGCTCCGGTCAGCGCCGTGTCGAACGTGGCCCGGTCCACGACATGGACCACTCCGAGTCCGTTGGACGGGTCGATCCAGGAGACGCTGACGGCCACGTCGTCCCACCCGGCGACGTCGTGAGCGAACCGTTGGCCGACCGCGGCGGGGTCCGTTCGCCACGAGTCGCTGCCGGCGTCGACCGCGGCCTGTTCCGCCTGGATGTCCGCGAGGTTCGTCTCGGGCCAGATCGCCGGGACCGCGTAGTCGCCGGTCGCGACCGGCGGGGGAGGGGTCGACTCGCTCGGTGCGGGCGGGGTGGGGGACTGGCCGATGCGGCGGGTGGTGGTCGTGCCGAACGTCTGCACCAGCGCCACGGTGCCCGTGATCACCGCCAGCACCGTCATGCTGGCGAACGCGACCGACCAGCCGCGGCGGCGGTGGGCGCGGCGAAGGGTCACCGGCGGGAGGTCGGGCGCGAGGCGCATGTCCTCCGCGCGGCGGTCGAGCATCTGCTTCAGGTCGGGGTCCACGTTCACTCACTCCTCGGGACGGTCTCGCGGAGGCGCGCAAGGCCGCGCGACACCAGGGATTTCACGGTTCCGACCGGGCAGCCCATGACCTCGGCCGTCGAGACTTCGGAAAGGTCCTCGTAGAACCGCAGGACGATCGCCGTTCGCTGCCGCTCGGGGAGCGACTGCAGCACGGTCCACAGCTCGTCGCGTTCTCCGAGATCGGGCGGTTCCGAGGCGGTGGGCTCCTCGGAGAGCGGCGGCGCGTGCCTGCGTTCGACCTTGCGGCGACGGAAGTGCGTTCTGGCGAGGTTCACGACCGTCCGTCGGAGGTAGGCGTCGAACGCGTCGGGGTTGCGAAGGTCGCGGAACCGCCCGTACAGCCGAACGAACGCCTCCTGCACGATGTCCTCGGCGAGCGCGCGGTCGCCGGTGACGAGGTACGCGAGCCGGGCGGCGTCCCCAGCGTGCCGCCGGTACAGCTCCCCCAGCCGTCCCGCCTCGCTCACGCGCTCCAGTCCGCTCGCTCCGACCTCGGCCCGCATCATGCCGCCCGGGTGCTCCCGGCGCCTCCATGGATGCAGACGCCCTGAGGCCCCTCGCAGGTTGCACCCTTGCCGGAGGCCGACTGCGGTGATCGGCGTCGGGGATACCCTGTACCGACATGCGCTGGCGGATCGCGTCGGGCGAGATCGAGCTGGGCGGGCGAACCCGGCTGATGGGCGTCGTGAACGTGACGCCGGACTCGTTCTCGGACGGGGGGCTGTTCCTGGATCCGGAGGCGGCCGTGCGGCACGGCCTGGAGCTCGCAGCGCAAGGAGCGGACTACCTCGACGTGGGCGGGGAGTCGACGCGCCCGGGTTCGGATCCGGTGCCGGCGTCCACGGAAATCGACCGGGTCGTGCCGGTGATCAAGCGGCTCGCCGCCGAGGTTGACGTTCCGATCTCGATCGACACGCGGAAGGCGGAGGTGGCGGCCGCGGCTCTGGACGCCGGCGCGTCGATCGTCAACGACGTGTCCGCCGGGCGCGACGACCCGGAGATGTTCGAGGTGGTGCGCGAATCGAACGCCGGCTTCGTGCTCATGCACATGCTCGGCGACCCGATGTCGATGCAGCAGGATCCGCAGTACGACGACGTGGTCGCGGAGGTCCAGGCGTTCCTGGCCGAGGGCGTCGAGGCGGCCGTCGCCGCGGGGATCGAACGCGACGCGCTGTGCGTCGACCCGGGGATCGGGTTCGGGAAGACGCTCGAGCACAACCTCGCGCTGCTCCGTGAGATCGAGGCCGTCCGGGTCGAGGGCGTGCCGCAGCTGGTCGGACCCTCGCGGAAGGCGTTCATCGGCCGGCTGACGGGCGCGGACGCCGACGACCGCGTCGGGGGAACCGCCGGAGCGGTGGCGTGGCTCGCCGCGCACGGCGTCGAGATCGTCCGCGTGCACGACGTCCGCGAGATGCGACAGGTGGTCCAGGTGGTGGACGCGATCCATGGCTGAGTGGGTTGCGTCGCAACGGTTCCGGACGCCATCGGGCGCGGAGTTGGCCTACGTCGAGGCCGGCGAGGGCAGCGACGTCGTCGTGCTGCTGCACGGGTTCCCGTCGACGTCTCGGCTGTGGCGCGAGGTCGGCCCCGCGCTCGAAGGGTCGTTCCAGGTGATCGCGCCGGACCTGCTCGGGTACGGCGCTTCCGACCAGCCGGACAACGCACCGCTCGATCCCCGCGCGCAGGCCTCGTACGTCGGCGACCTGATCGCTTCGTTCGAACCGGAACGCCTCGCCGTCGTCGGTCACGACATCGGCGGCCTGGTCGCGCAGTTCCTCGCGCTCGACGGGCCCAGGATCGACGTGCTCGCGCTGCTCGACACCGACGCGTTCGACCTGTGGCCGATCGAGGGGCTCAAGATGCTCCAGAACGCCGAGCCGGAACAGGAGGAGCCCGGGTTCGTCGGCGACGTCGTCGACCTGGCGTTCGACCTCGGAACGACGAAGAAGGACGCGCTCACCGCCGAGGACCTGCAGGCGTTCCGCGAGCAGTTCGCCCGCGACGAACCAAGCGCGAAGGCGTTCTTCCGGGCGGTTCACGCCATCGACGGGATCGGCCTGGCCGGCCGCGACGACGAGTTGGCCGCGCTCGACGTCCCCGCGCTGCTCGTGTGGGGCGAGGACGACCCGTACGTGGGCGTCGAGATCGCCGACCGGCTGGTCGACACGCTCGCGAGGCCGGCGCTCGTCACGCTGCCCGGAGTCGGGCACTTCACGCCGCTCGAGGCCGCCGACGTCGTCGCGCCCCTGCTCGAGCAGTTCCTCGCGACCCACATCCAGGGCCGCGGGCACGAGCACGGTCCCGAGCACGCCCACCAGACCGAAGGACCGATCATGGTGACCCTGGAGCGACATGGCCCGGCTTGACGTCTCGATGGACGACGCGGAGCTGGCCGCCTTCCTGGGGA
>DATLUW010000601.1:0-2579 GCA_035577825.1 Actinomycetota bacterium
CCGCGATCCCGGCGAGCAGCAGCGTGACCACGTGCACGGCCGGCCCGATCCGCGCCAGCCGGTACACGAGGAACGCGATCGCGAGGGCCCCGACGAACGCCGCCCCGGCGACCTCGAGCCCGCCGAGCGCACCGGCCCCGCCCGCGAGGATCACGAGGATCGCCCCGAGCGCGGCGCCCGAGGACACCCCGATCACCGCCGGGTCGGCCATCGGGTTCCGGAACAGCCCCTGGAACAGCAGCCCGGCCACCGCGAGCCCCACGCCGACCACCCCGGCGAGCAGCACCCGCGGCAGCCGGAGCTGGAACACGATGATCTCGATGCCCTTCGGCACGTCGGGGCGCGCGGCGAGGTGGAGCTTCCAGGCGAACAGCCGGAGCACGGTTCCCGGGGGGATGTACACGGCGCCGAGCCCGACGCCGAGCACCACGGCTACCACCAGGGCGACCGCCAGCACGATCATCGTCGTCCGGAAGCGCCACCTGCCGCCGCGCACCGCCTACCCCCCGAACGCGGCCGGGTGCATCGCCTTCGCGAGCGCCTCGAGCCCGTCGGCCACCCGCGGCCCGGCCCGGCTCACCAGGTCGGAGTTCACGAGGTACACGCGGCCGTCCTTGACGGCGGTGAGCCCGTCGTACCCCTCGCGATGTCCGACCTGGGCGACGGTCCCGCCGGACTCCGACGACACGAGGTACACGTCGGGATCGTCGCGGACGAGGTCCTCGACCGACCACTGCGGGTACGCGTCCTTCGCGTCCGACGTGACCGGGTCGCACCCGGCGCGCTGGAGCAGGTCGTAGATGAACGACCCCGGCCCGACGCTGTACAGCGGGTTGTAGCTGACCTCGAAGAAGCACGACGTCTTCGGCTCGTTCGCCACGGCGTCCTCCACCGCCCGCCCGCGTTCGGCCATCGACGACGTGAGCGCGTCGGCCTGCGCCACCGCGCCGGTGACCTCGCCGACGGTCTCGATGTCGTGCAGCACGTCGTCGAAGTCGGTCGAGTTCGTCGTGAACACCGGGACGCCGAGGTTCCGCAGCTTGGCCTTCCACGCGTCGCCGCCCTCGATCGTGAGGACGAGGTCGGGGTTCAGCGAGACCAGCTTCTCGATGTTCGGGTCGACGCCGAACTGCCCGGCGCCGCCGACCTCGGGGATGGACTTCGCCGGGGCCGGGTAGTCGTCGAACTTGCCCGACACGCCGACCACCTCGTCACCGAGCCCGAGCGCGAACATGACCTCGGTCGCCGAGGGGGCGAAGGTCACGATCCGCGTCGGCGCGTGGGCGAGGGTGACCTTCACGCCGTCGTCGTCGGTGATCGTGAGCGGGAACGTCTCCGTCGAGACCGCGGACGGCGACGGCGACGTGGCCGCGGTCGTCGACGCGGGCCCCGACGAAGCGGGCGCGGTCGTCGACCCGGGAGCGGTGGTCGACCCGGAAGCCGTCGTCGACCCGGATGCCGTCGTGCCGGTCGTCGATCCGGTCGTCCCGGTCGTCGACGAGCCCTTCGAACATGCCCCGGCCACCAGGGCCAGAAGCACGAGCGCCGCCGCCGCCGGCGACGCCAGATACCTCCTCATCGGAGCGCCTCCTCTCACGCGAAGGAACGCGTGCTCCTCGGCTCCCGAGGCAGGTCTCCTGACTCCCGGATCGCTGCGTCCCCGAACCTTCCCGGGCCCCGCGCCGCAGGTGCGGCGGCGGGCGGCCCAGTGGCGTGTCTCGGGTCCGCTCCCCGGTGACAGTGGCGCGACCGTGCCGGATTCCCACCGGCTTCCCTCTTCCCGGCGGGCGCAGGTTTGCGCCCTCCGGTCCGGTTCCGGACGGGGTGCCTCCCCGCCCGGCGCCACCTCGACAGCGGTATTCGGTTGCGCGGATCATAGGCCCCCGGAACGACCCGTCGCGCCGGCGCGGGAACGGGACCTCCGCGGTGGGCGTCCGACCGACATCCAGGTGGCATGGGGGCCACCCGGGGGGCTACACTTCGCCAGGGGTACGTGGAACCGGTGCGTCGACTGATCGCTGGAGGGTGCCTACTCGCGCTCACGGTTGCGTGCGCGCATGTTCCGGCTCGCCGATCGCCGGATCTCCGGCCCGGAGCGCCGCCCATGGCCCCGTCCGCCCGCAACGAACCCGCACGACTGCTCGCGTCGCCGTTCGCGACGGTGGACGACGGCGAGATTCACGCGCTGGTCCCCAAGAGGTGGGAGGCCGCCTCGCTCGAGACCGACCCCCTCCGCCAGGGCCTCGTCGCGAGCCCCGACCCCAAGGCCTGGGACGACACGGACGGGTCGGTCCCCGGCCTCGAGGTGTCCTGGGTCGACGTGACGCGCGGCGGGATCCCGACCGACCTGTACTACCTCGCGGCGAGCGGCCCGGCGATCCCGGGACTCGTCTCGGCGCACGCCTGCCACCGGGTCCACGTCTCGGTCCTCGTGAACCACCGCCCGCTCGCCGGCGATCCCTACTCGCCGGGCGACTACGTGGAGCGCGGCAGCGGGACGTGCCACCGCGAGGGGCATGCCACCCGGTGGGCGTACTTCGTGGCGGCGCCGGGGTTCGGTCCGCTGCGACAGCTGGGGA
>DATLUW010000602.1:0-2915 GCA_035577825.1 Actinomycetota bacterium
GTGCTCGACTCGGCGCCGGACGGACCGGCGTGGGACCGCCTCGCAGACTTCGTCGCCGAGCACGACGACGGCGAGCGTCATTTTCGCTTCCGCCACGCCCTCGTCCGGGATGCGGCGTACGAGGGGCTTTCGTACCGGCGCCGGCGCGCGCTGCACGGCTCCGTCGGCGAGGCGATCGAGCGCCGCGTGGCCGGCGAGGCCGGCGACGAAGCCGGCGTCCTGTCTCTCCACTTCTTCCACGCCGGCGATCTCGACCGTGCGTGGCGGTACTCGCGCGTCGCCGCGGATCGCGCGGAGCGCGTCTACGCCAACGCCGAAGCAGCCGACCTCTACGTGCGCGCCCTCACGGCGGCCGCGTGGCGCCACGAGGGGGACCGTATCGACGCCGGCGAGGTGGCCGCCGTCTCGGAGTCGCTCGGCGACGTGCGGGTGCGGCTCGGCGACTTCGAGGCGGCGGGCGACGCCTATCGGGTCTCCCGCCGGTTGCAGCCGGGCGACCCGGTCGAGACGGCCCGACTGATGCTGAAGCAGGCGCTCGTGCCGTGGAGGCTCGGCCGCTTCCCCCAGGCGCTTCGCTGGCTGACGCGCGGGATCGGAGCACTCGACGGGCACGACACGGTGGAGGCCGGCCGCGAGCGGGCCAGGCTCTTCGCCTGGAAGGGCGTGATCAAGCAGAAGCAGGGTCATCCGACGGAGGCAATCGAGTGGTGCCGCCGGGCGATCGACGAGGCAGAGGCCTCCGGCGCCCGCGACGCGCAGGCCCGCGCCTACTACATCCTCGACTGGGCGTATGCGGCGCTCGGCAGGTTCGACGAAGCCGTCCACTCCATGCAGGCACTGGCGATCTACGAGGAGCTCGGCGACCTCGGTGGCCAGGGTGCGATCCTGAACAACCAGGGCGCGATCGCCTATTACCAGGGGCGCTGGAGCGCATCGATCGACTTCTACGACCGCGCGCAGCAGGCGTGGGAAAAGGCCGGCGACCGGTGGTCGGCGGCATTCGCGGTCGTCAACCGGGCCGAGGTGCTCCTCGACCAGGGCCGTCTCGAGGAGGCCGAACCGCTGATGAAGAGCTCGTTGCGGATCGCCAGGGCTTCGAAGTCGGCGTCGCGCATCGCCGAGGTGGCGCGCTACTACGGCGTCCTGCTCGCCAGGCTCGGGCGGGTCGACGAGGCGCGGGCGCTTCTCGACGAGGCGCGCACGGAGTTCGGGCAGGTAGGCGAACGCGGAGAGGTGCTCGTCACCGACGCCAGGATCGCCGAGTCGCTGGTCTTCGCCGGCAGAACGGACGAGGCGCTCGAGCTCGCGGTCGAGACGCTGGGGCGCGCAGGCACAGGCGAAGGGGTCTTCATCCTGATGCCGATGCTCGAGCGCGTCCGTGGCCTCGCGCTGATGCAGCTCGGTCGGCTCGAGGAGGCCCGCGCGGCGCTCGTCGAGAGCGAAAGGCGGGCACGGGCCGACTCGGCCGACTACGAGGTCGCGCTCGCCCTCGACGCGCTCGTGACGCTCGGACTGCTGGAGGGCAGACCTGCCGAGAAGACGGAGCGGGAGCGGGACCGGATCTTCGGACGACTCGGAGTCGTCAGAACACCCCGGATCCCGCTCCCGCTTTCAGCTCGCTAGCTGCCTAGCCTCCGTAGAAGCTCGCGTCCCACGGCGCGGGCAGGAAGAAGTCGACGATCTCGTCCCCGGCGCTGTTCTTGTTGCGCTTGAGGACGCAGGGGCCGGCAGGCTTCCCCTTCTTCGCGCAATCGGGGAGGACGCCCCAGAACATCGTGACGCCGAGGAAGGCGTCCGGGACGGCCGTGGCCGGACTGCCGGACTTGGTCGTCCACGGGGTGGTGTTACTGCCGTCCGGGTGGTCCAGGTTCACGGCCCCCAGACAGATGTTGAAGCTGGACGCAGCCGGGTTGCCCGCTGCCTGGACGAGTGCCTTGTCCAGCCGCCACGTGACGGTGATGTCCGGCCGGGCCGTCCCCGTGCTGAGAATGTCGACGAACGAGCCCGCCCCGAGCGGGACGAAGGCCTGGCAGATGCCGCTCGGCGGCGTGATGTTCTGGATCACGGAAACCAGGAGCGACGACCCGGTCGGGGCGTTGGTCGCCGAGGCGTCCACGTTTGTGCCCCCCTTCGAGCCGTGGGCCGAGCAGTTCCCGTTGCAGGGTGCGATCTGATCGGCGACCTGGAACCCGGTGCTCGTGGTCGTCGCGCCGTCGCTGGAGGCGACCAGACGGTACTGGCCCGAGTCGGTGACGGCGAGATTCGAGAAGGTCGCGACTCCGCTCGCGTCCGTGGTGGCCGAGGTGGTGCTGCCGCCGGTGAAGGTCCCCGAGCCGGAGACCGTCTGCAGGGAGACGGCGACGGTCGCGCCCTGAACCGGTTGGCCGTCCGCATCCGTGATCGTCACGGCCGGATTCGGCGTGATCAGGGACCCCTGCTGCGTCGCGGAGGGCTGCTGGCTGAAAACGACGGTTCCGTAGGTGACCTGCAGGTCGAGGTAGCTGGCAGGCCCGGTGGCATTGCTCAGCCTTGCGGCGACCAGGTTGTTGCCGCCGAGGTTCAGGCTGCCGTTCGAGACCTTGGCGTCGATGCCGCCCGACGTGCAGCTCGGGCTCGAGGCATTCTGCCTCAGCGTTCCGTTCACGTAGACGTCGGCGAAGTTGTCGACCGTCCCGGTGACGTGCACACCGAAGGCGTTTGCGGGAAGCGCGAACGACTTCCGAAGGTACACCGTCGAATTGAGATGGGGCAGGACGGTGTTCGGGGCGGTGAATCCGCTGCAGACGGATGCGTTGAAGCCGAACGCGGCCTGCGCGGTCGGCCAGGCCGAGTCGTCGAAGGCCGGCTGCTCGAATCCGGTCGGCGGGCTGGGCGGGTCGATCAGTGCCTTGTATGTCGCTCCGAGGGGGACGGCG
>DATLUW010000603.1:0-4280 GCA_035577825.1 Actinomycetota bacterium
TTCCGCAAGAAGGCCGGGGTCTTCGTGCGGGTGTTCGTCCACCAGCCAACCCTCTCGGGCCGGACGGATCTCAATCACGACGGGTTCAACGACAGCCACTACGCGACCTCGTTCAAGGAGCCCACGCCGGGCACCTGCCGGATCGTGGCCCGGTACCCGGGCGATCCGGCCTTCGGACCCAGCAAGGCGGCCAAGATCTTCCCCTGCTGACCGCGGCGGCCCGGCCGCAGTGAGAGCCACATCCAACGCGGAAGCCCCCGGCCGAAGGCCGGGGGCTTCTCGGAGGAAGGCCGCGCGCGGGTGCGGTACGCGCGAGCTTCCGGCTTGCGGTTCTCGGTGCTAGGCCGACTTCGCGGCGGCGGGCCGCCTGGTGGCGACGGCCTTCCGGGTCATGGAGGCGGGCAGGAACTTCGTGGTCACCGGGCGCCACGCGTCGAGCAGCGCGAGCGAGTAGTGACGGTTCGCCTCGAGCAGGCCCTCCGCGAACGAGAAGTACGTGTTCACGAGGTCGGCCGGCGCGGGCAGCTTGGACAGCCAGGCCGCCTTGGGCAGGGTGTCCGGAAGGACGTTGCCGATGGACTCGGCGGCGGTGGCCACACCGGTCACCACGACGTCCTCGACCTGCTTGACGGTCTCGAGGACCTTGTCCTGCGCCTTGGTGATCGTGGCGGTGTACTCGTTCATGTGCTCCCTCCTCGGGGTGCGTCTCCGGCCGGTCGTCCGGTCCGGTGTCTCGCTGATGGTGCTAAGTCTACCAAGCACTTGCTAAGAACGTCAACTTCGGGTGTGCCGCCGCGGGGCGGTCCGGGTCAGGAAACGGGCTCGCCGACGAAGTCGCGGTAGACGGAGAGCAGCGTCTCCTTCTGCCGCGTCGACAGCCGCGGGTCGAGCCGGATGGCGTTCTCGACGGTGGTCGTTCTCCCGTCGTCCGCGCGGTCGGGGTCGACCAGGCCGATCTTCGCGTAGAGGGATTCGGCCGAGATGTTCAGCGCCTCGGCGATCCCCTTCAGCACCTCGGCCGAGGGCTTGTAGATGCCGCGTTCGATCTGGCTGAGGTATGGGTTGGAGATCTTGGCCTTCTCCGCGAGCTGGCGGAGCGAGAGCTTGGCGAGCTGCCGCTGCGACGCGATGAACTCCCCGACGCCCTCGATCGTCCCGCGAACCCGTTCGGCCATGGCCGCATTCTAGCAAACGCTTGGTGCGCCAAGCACGGGCCGATGGGGATCAGCCGAGCGGGCCGCCCCCGGGCGCCTCGAGGATGTCGACGGTCGCGACGCGCCACCCCGCGCTCGTGTCGAGCATCTCCACGTCGATGCGGAGCGTCTCGGTGCGCGGCGCGGCGTGCGCGTTGCGGATGGCCTCGTCGACCACGCCGAACACCGACGCCTGCGGCCCGTCGATCGACTGGACGAACACCGACCGCACGCGGCCGATGCTCACGACGTCGGCCTTCTGCAGCGCCCTGGTGTTCGTCGGGCCGAAGAACTGGTCCACCTGCTGCGCGAAGTCGCCCACCGCGAACCGCTTGATGCGGGCGACGTCGGAATCGATCGTCGTGCCGGAGAAGTTCGTCAGCGCGGTCAGGAAGTCGGTCCCGGTGGCCACGACCTCCGCGCGCTGGTGCTCGAGCGCCTGGGCGTCGGCGAGCGCCGAGTCCGCGTTCCGCCACAGCAGCCCGAACACGATCGCGGCCGCGGTGACGAGGGCGACGGCCACCCACGGCGCGGAACGTCGAACGGCCCCGCGCCGGCGCGCCGGGGTTTCGGCGGCGACCGTGCGCTCCGTACGTTCCGTGTGTTCCGCGGACTCCGTGCGCTGGCGGGCCGATGCCAGCTTCGGCGCCTTCTGCTCCTTCGGCGGGTTGGCCTTCGGCGCCGTCGTCGTCGTCGTGGGCGGGGTGTCCACCGCGTTCGCCATGCCGATCTCCTCCCCCTCGGGGATCAGTTGTGCCCCATGCGGAGGTGTGAGCCGCGGGCGAGCCACACCGGCCCCGGCTGCGTGGTGCGGCCGACGCCCTTGCCGTAGATCGAACGGCACGCGTCGGCGCCGTACACGTCCGGCGGGGGGCGCCGCCCGGCGTACTCGCGGCCGGCCGGCTCCTGGTGCGGCAGCAGCTGCACCCGGAACCACGCCAGCCCGTCTTTGCCCACCTGCACGGACTGCCAAACCGCGTCGAAGAAGTAGTGGTTGAGGTCGAGCACGTTCTTGAGGTTCTGCAGGTTGTTCGGCTGGGCGAGGACGGCGTTCACCGTGCCGAACGAGTTGATCAGGCAGGCGACGTTCGCCTTCTCGGACGTGAGCAGCTGGTTGTAGAGCGTCGCGAAGTCCGCGCCGTGCTCCGAGAGCGACACGAGGTCATGCCGGCGGTCGCGCAGGATGTCGGCCAGCACGGCGGTCTGCGCGATGTCGTCGCGGAGCGCGCCGGCGTTCGCCGCGAACACGTGCGTCACCGACGGGCCGGTCCGGATCAGGTGGTCGAGCTGGCGCTGCACCTGCAGGATGCGCGCCGGCAGCGTGCCGGACACCTCGGAGAGCGTGGCCAGGTCCTGGCCCCGGCCCTTCACCGCCAGCGCGAGCTGGTGGACGAGCGTCGAGAGGTCGCTCGACGGCACGGCGCCGAGCACCTTCGCCAGCTCGGCGATCGTCCGCTCCGGGTCGGGCGGGGTGATGGTCGCGGACATCGGGATGGTGGCGCCGTCGGCCATGTCCGCGCCGGTGCCGGGCTCGAGGTCCAGCGTGAGGTCGCCGATCGGGCTCCGCCGGGTGATCTGCGCGTGGGAGCCGCCCGGCACCTGGATGCCCGGCTGGAGCTGGATCACGACGTCGGCCACGCCCTGGGGCGTGAGGGTCACGGACTTCACGGACCCGACCGGGACGCCGCGCATCGTGACGTCGTTGCGCGGCCCGAGCCCCGACGCATCGGAGAACTCGACGTGGATCTGCTTCCCGCCGCTCTTCTCGATCAGCAGCTGGTTCGCGCCGTACCAGACCAGCAGGGCGGCGAGGGCCAGGAACACGACGAGGTTGGCGACGACGCGCTTGGTGATCACGGTCCGCTCCCGTCGTCGACGCACCGGCGGGCCGGGTCGCTCGGGTCGTCGTTCAGGCCGCAGATCACGAAGTCCTGGAGGACCTGGTTGAACTCCTCGTACTCGACCATCTGCGTGTTCCGGTTGTGGAGCGGCGCGTACTTGAGGATCCCCAGCAGGTCGGACTGCTGCGAGTGGAGCTCGCCGGCGATCTGGCGGACCTGCCGGAAGAAGTCGCTCATCTCGTCCGAATGCGCCTTCAGGATGCTGGCTCCCCCGACCGAGAGCCGGTCGAGCTGGACGATCGCCGCCTTCAGGGCCGGCATCTGCTGCTTCAGCGACGCCAGCGCCTTCTGCGTGTTCACGACCGACCGGCCCTGCTGCGGCGCGTGGGAGGCGAGGGCGGTGTTCAGCTGGTTCAGCGAGGTGACGACGGCCTCGATGTCGCCGGTCCGGCCGGCGTACGCGTGGACGATGTCGTGCAGGTTGTTCAGCAGCGTGCGGAGGTCCTGCCCGCTCGACCCGAACCCCTTCGCCCCCTCGTCGACGAGCGTTGCCACCTCGCCGGCCGCGACCGGCGCCAGCGCCGCGCTCCCCGACTTCACGAGGTCCTCGAGGTCGGGGCGGACGATGGTGTCGGTGATCGTCGCGCCGTCGCGCAGCAACGGGGCGTTCGCCGGCAGGGTGTCGGGGACGACGAGGTCGATGATCCGCTCGCCGAGCAGCGAGGTCCGCCGGGCCCGCGCGATGACGCCCTGGGGAACCCGCGCCGACGGGTCGATCGTCATCGTCACGAGCGCCTCGTCGTGGTCGAGCGTGATCGAGTCGACCTTCCCGATGCGGACGTCGGCCATCATCACCGGGGCGTCCGGGGCGAGGTCGGCCACGTCGGTGAACCGCGCCTTGACGGTGACGCCCTTCGAGCCGCCGCACGCCGACAGCGCGAGCGCGGCGAACACGGCGGTCACGACCACGAGCGCGATCGAACGCTTCACGGGGACGTCCCCCCTCCCGCCATCCACCGGTACGGGTCGCCCACCGTCTGGTCGAGCAGATCCTTCATCAGCGCCGCCACGGTCGTGTGCTGCGAGTACGCCTGGGACTGCAGCGCCGCGTTCGCCTTCGGCTGGCTCGTGAACGCCCGCGTGACCTGGGTCTGCGCGGGGAGCGTCGTCGTCGGGCACGAGCCCGTGAAGCAGAACAGGCTGGGCGCGGCCTGCGACCAGTAGCTCTGGGTCGCGCACGTCGGGG
>DATLUW010000604.1:0-2657 GCA_035577825.1 Actinomycetota bacterium
CCATCGGACCCCGCTTGTCACGTCGCTCCGAGAGCAGCCGGGCCACCTCCGACGCGGGGATCACGCGGTGGCCGCCCGCGGTGCGTGTGGTCGTCAGCTTCCCGTCGCGTTCCCACCGCCGGAGCGTCTCGACGCGAACGCCGAGCACGTTGGCGGCCTCTCCGATGCGATAGCTCTCGTCCATAGAGGCGGGAGCATACCGGAGTTGCATCGCCAGGAAAACCTGGCGATCGGCGTGCAGAAGTCAGACGTTGAAGCGGACGTGCAGGCAGTCGCCCTCGCGGACCACGTAGTCCTTGCCCTCGACGCGGAGGTGGCCCTGCGCCTTCGCCTGGTTCCAGCCGCCGGCCGCGACGAGATCGTCGTACCCGACGACCTCCGCCCGGATGAACCCGCGCTGCAGGTCGGTGTGGATCACGCCGGCCGCCTCGGGCGCGGTCGCCCCCTCGCGGACCTCCCACGCCCGCGTCTCGTCCTCGCCGGTCGTGAGGAACGTGATCAGGTCGAGTGCCCGGTACGACGCCGCGATCACGCGGTCGAGCCCGGGCTCCTCCACGCCGAACTCCGCGAGCAGGTCGCGGGCCTCGTCCTCCGGCATGCCGGCCGTCTCCGCCTCGATCGAGGCGAACACCGGTACCGTGCCCTCCGGCAGGCCGTCGGGCATCGACGCGCCCTCCTCGAGGTTCGCCACGGGGATCCACGGCTTCAGCGTCAGCGCGGCGAGGCTCCGGAGGTGGCCGAGGTCGTCTGCATCGAAGGCCACGTCGCGGAGCAGCCGCTCCTCCGACAGCGCCGCGTGCGCCTTCTCGAGAGATGCGACCTCGGGACCGCCGCCGCCGCTCCGGCCCTTGGCGCGGCGCCGCGCGTTCTCGAGCGCCGAGTCCACCACCGCGAGGTCGGCGAGCACCAGTTCGTCGGTGACCTTCCGCCAGTCGCCGGCCGGGTCGGCGTCCGAACCGAACGCCCGCAGCACCACGGCCAGCGCGTCGGTCACGCGCAGCTCCGCGAGCCCCTGCGCCGACGTCGCGCCCGGCACGTCGACGAACCGAACCTGCGCCGCGACGGTCTTCTTCGAGCGTTCGAGCTCGGTCAGGACGGCGAGCCGCGCGTCGGGGACCGGCACGACCGCCTGGTTCGAGCGCCCCCCGACGGCGCCCGTTCGCGTGAGCGCGGTGAACAGCGTCGACCGCCCGGAGAACGGCAGCCCGACCAGGCCGACGTCCTTCACGGCATGACCTCTCGGCGTGCTTCGGCTGCGCGGTTCGACGGGGTCGACATCGGGGCTGGCGAGCCTACCAATCCCGGCGGTACCATCCTGCCGTCCACCCGGCCACAAGACGGGGCGGGCGGGGAGGGGCAATGAGGCGTCACCGAGGAACGGAACCGACCGCGCGCCTGTGGGCGTTCGTCATCGTCGGGCTGAACCTGGCCGGCGCGGCGTGGCTCGCCATCCGCCTCGCCGTGGTCGAACACGACGCCGCGGCCGGCATCACGATCGGGATGCTGGCGCTCGCCATTGTGCTCGGCCACATGCACGCCGCCCGGGCCGCGTCGTCGGTCCGCACAAGGCGCCGTCTGGTTCGCCACGGCAAGGTCATGCTCCCCGAGGACTTCGGCGTCCCGGAGTTCCGTTCGGCCGAACGCGTCGACCCGCCGAAGCCGAAGCTCGGCGCCCCCGGTTCGATGAACTGAGCGAACCTCAGGTCGAACGGGGCTGATCTCGTTCCCGAAAACGCAAGGGGCGGGGCCTGCGTTGCGCCCCGCCACCTCGCTTGCGTTCGGATTCGTTCGCGCTACGCGGCCTTGGTGGCCTTGAAGATCTCGGCGATCTGGTCGATCAGGGCGAGGAGCTGCTTGCCCTGCTCGGGGTCCTGCGACTTCTTCGCCTCGCCGGCGGCCTTTGTGGCCTTCCAGAACGTGTCGTGGAGGTCCGGATGCGCCTCGAGGTGCTCGGGCTTGAAGTAGTCCGTCCACAGCACCCACAGGTGGTGCTTCACCATGTCGGCGCGCTCCTCCTTGATGGCGAGGCAGCGCGTGCGGAAGTCCTCTTCCGACTCCGACGGCTTCTTCTGGTTGGCTGCGTCCTGGTACTTCTCCTGGATCTTCGCAACCGATTCGGCCTCGATCCTGGCCTGGGCCGGGTCGTAGACGCCGCACGGCAGGTCGCAGTGGGCGTGGACGACGCGCGCCGTCTGCAGCAGAGTGCCCTTCGGCATGTCGCCTCCTTGTCTCGGGGGACGGAAATGGGAACCGCGACAACCTATCACCGGCGCCGCCGAGGCCTGTTCGCGCTCCTCGCGGTGGGCGCGGCGTGCCTGTGGCTCGCGCGTCGCCGGCCGTTCCGGGCGGTCGTCAGCGGCCCGAGCATGGAGCCCGAGCTCCACGACGGCGACGTCGTCCTGGCGCTCGCCGGGCGCCGCCCCCGAACCGGGGACGTGGTGGTGGTGGAGCACCCCGAACGTGATGGGTTCGAGATGGTGAAGCGCGTGGCCGGCGGTCCGGGCGAGGTCGTGCACCTGCTCGCCGACGGGACGCGCCTGCCCGAACCGGTCGCGCTCCGAGCGGGAGAGTGGTTCGTCGTCGGGGATGCCCGCGGCGCGTCGACCGACAGCCGCTCGTTCGGGCCGGTCGGGCCCGGCCAGTTGCACGGCGTGGTG
>DATLUW010000605.1:0-4069 GCA_035577825.1 Actinomycetota bacterium
TTGCCCTTGCCGTCGGTGTTGTTCTTGTAGATGTTCAGGCGCTGGCCCGGGGGAAGGATCGCCTGCACCTCGGCCAGCGAACGCTCCAGGATCCACTCCCCCGCCTTGTCGTGGACCACCAGCCCGCGCGGCCCGGCGCACTCCGGCGTCGAGTACTCGGGGTGCGCGTGGTCGACGTAGTAGCGGGCGCCGTTCGGCAGGATGACGTTCGCGAGACCGAGGTCCTCGTCGGTCCCGTCGCGGGCAGGCACCGGCTCGAACCCCCGCGCGTCGCGGAGTGGCGACTCCTGCTCGTAGTCCCATCGGATGCGTCGGAGCGCCCCAGCGAACGTGTTGATGAGCAGCGACGACGAGAGCACCGGATTGAACTCGGGCGCGCCGGGCGACGAGATGCCGTACTCGGTCTCGATGCCCATGACTTTGTCGATCGCCATTGCTGAAGGAGCGTACTACCTGGGTCCGACGGAATCGCCGCTGCCTCTTCGCAGGTCCGTTGCGCGCACGCGTCCGGCGGGTAACCATCGAGCGAACATGCAGCCGAACGGGAGGGGATCGCGCGCGCGCATCGCGCTCGTCGCGACGGCCGTGATGCTCTCTGTGGTCCTCGCTGCCTGCCACGGCGACAAGGGGGGCGCGCCGACGCCGACGCCGTCCCCCCCACCGGTCCAGCCGAGCCCTTCCCCGTCGCCGACGCCCGTCGCGATCGGGACCCAGGACGTCGCCGCCTGGGCGGCCGTGTGGAAGGACGCGTTCCAGCAGTTCGCGAACGATCTGTCGGACGTCGTCTCGGCGGCGAAGCACCGGGACTTCGGCTCGATGCGGGACGCGCTCGGCCGGCTGCCGGGCGACGCCCACGAGGCCGTTCGGAAGATCGACGAGGCGGGCGCGGCGCCACCCGGGTTCCAGGACGAGGTCGCCCGCCTGCGCAGCCTGGTCGACCAGGCCGCGGTGTCCGCCGGCCGCCTGAGCGCCGACTGCCTGAGCAACCCCGGCCTCCCCTGCGCCGCCGACGTCGCCACGATCCTCAGCGTGGCCGGCCAGATCATGGACGCACTGAAGCCGTTCGGCGTCCCGATCGACTTCCACATCACCATCTGATCCTGTAATCGCGCCCCGATTCGGGCTAGGCTCCGGCCATCGGATCTGGGGAGGTTCCGCTGTGGCGAACGAGACCCGACGCCCGCTCGGCATCACACTCCTGATCGCGCTCGTCGTCGTCTACGGGATCGCGGTGATCGTCCACGGCATCACCGTGTTCTCGGCGCGGAACGACCTGCAGTTCCTCGCGAAGAACGACATGACGTCGGGCGAGCTCACCTGGCTGGCCGTCGTCGCCATCGGCATCGGCGTCTTCATCGTGCTCGTCGGCCTCGGCCTCGGGACCGGCAGCGGCGTCGCCCGGTTCCTGGTCGGCCTGTTCACGCTGGTCGGGCTGGCGGAGGGCCTCTACGCCATCGTCAAGTACTCGGGCTCGCAGCAGACGACCGCGATCGTGACGACGCTCCTGGCGATCACGGTGCTGTTCCTGCTGTACGGCAGCCGGAGGAACCGCGAGTTCTTCGCGAACAACTGACGCAAGCGGCCGCCGAGGACCGCTTCAGCCCGTGTGCGGCTCGGTGAGGGCGACGCCGTCCGTCCCGGCGAGCGGCGATGGACGACGCGGTTCGCGGACGCCTGCGTCGGGTGGTCCCCCGTCATCCGGTCGCCGAGGCTGCACTGGGCGCGGACCCCACCGGGACAGCAGCGTCGAGTGGAGCCACGTCCACGGACGAACTGCTCGGAGGGCCGGGTGGCGCCACCCGACGATCCGGAAGGACACGTACCCCAGGTGGCCGTCCTCGGGCGTGTTCGACTCGAGGATGCGGACCCACCGCGGCTGTCCCCCGTCGAGGCACCGACGCGACCGCCCCATGCGACGAGCCTACGCCGGGCCGGACGGTTGGGCGAGCGGGCCAAACGCGACGTAGAGCGCGAGCACGAGGGCGAACGCGACCTGCGCGAGCCGCCGCAGCGAGCAGTCCGCTCCATCGGCGTTCGCCCGCCGGGCTCGACTGGATCGCTTGGTCTGCCGTGGCTACAGGTACTGGCCGGCGTTGATGCGTTCGACCTGGCGGCCGGCCTTGCCGTCCTCGCCGTCGGAGAGCAGCGTGCGGACGTAGACGATCCGCTCGCCCTTCTTGCCCGAGATGCGCGCCCAGTCGTCCGGGTTCGTCGTGTTCGGGAGGTCCTCGTTCTCCTTGAACTCGTCCCGGATGGCCTGGACGAGGTCGCGGGTCCGGATGCCCTTCTCCCCGGACTGGAGGAACCGCTTGATGGCCTCCTTCTTCGCCCGGGCGACGATGTTCTCGATCATGGCGCCCGAATTGAAGTCCTTGAAGTAGAGGACCTCCTTGTCGCCCGACTGGTAGGTCACCTCGAGGAACTTGTTCTCCTCGGAGTCGGCGTACATCCGCTCGACCGTGGTCTCGATCATCCGCCGCAGCGAGCGCTCCTTGTCGCTGCCCGAGAGTTCGTCCGGGTGGATCGGGACCTCGGGGTTCAGGTACTTCGACATGATGTCGGCGGCGGCGTCCTGGTCGGGGCGCTCGATCTTGATCTTCACGTCGAGCCGGCCGGGCCGCAGGATCGCGGGGTCGATCATGTCCTCGCGGTTCGAGGCGCCGATCACGATGACGTTCTTCAGCGACTCGACGCCGTCGATCTCGCTCAGCAGCTGCGGGACGATGGTGTTCTCCACGTCGGAGGAGATGCCGCTGCCCCGCGTGCGGAACAACGAATCCATCTCGTCGAAGAACACGATCACCGGGAAGCCCTCGTCGGACTTCTCCTTCGCGCGCTGGAAGATCATCCGGATCTGGCGTTCGGTCTCGCCGACGTACTTGTTCAGCAGCTCCGGGCCTTTGACGTTCAGGAAGTAGGAGTGCGCGTCGCTGCGGCCGGTTTTCTCGGCGACCTGCTGCGCGAGCGACTTCGCGACCGCCTTGGCGATGAGCGTCTTGCCGCAGCCCGGGGGGCCGTACAGCAGCACGCCCTTCGGTGGCTTCAGCTGGTGTTCGAGGAACAGCTCCGCGTACAGGAACGGCAGCTCGACGGCGTCGCGGATGGCGTCGATCTGCCCGCGGAGGCCGCCGATGTCCTCGTAGGAGACGTTCGGGATCTCCTCGAGCACGAGCTCCTCGATCTCCTGCTTGGGGAGCTTCTCGAGCACGTGCCCGGAACGCGGGTCGAGCAGCAGCGAATCGCCGACGCGGATGAGCTGGTCGCGGAGCGAGTGCGCCAGGATCGCGACCTGCGACTCGTCGCCGCGGCCGATCACGATCACACGGTCGTCGTCGACGTGCTCCTTGACGGTGACGACCTCGCCCTGGCGGTCCTGGCCGAGGATCTCCACGACGTTCAGCGCCTCGTTGAGGATGACCTCGGCGCCCTTCACGAGCCCGGAGCGGTCGAGGGAGGGGTCCACGGAGACCCGCATCTTGCGTCCCGCGGTGAACACGTCGGCGACGCCGTCCTCCTCGGGCACCAGCTGCAGGAACACGCCGAAGGTGGCCGGGGGCTGGGTGAGCTTCTCGACCTCCTCCTTGAGGGCCTCGATCTTGTCGCGCTCGGCCTTCAGGGCGCCGACGAGCTTCTCGTTCTGCGCGAGCGCCCGGGAGAGGTCGGCCCGGGTCTGGACGAGCTTCTCCTCGAGGATCTTGACCTGGCGGGGGGCGTTCGACAGGCGGCGCCGGAGGAGGGCGACCTCGTCCTCCAGGAACTTGACCTGGGTCTCCAGCTCGTGGCGTTCCTTCTCGTACTGCTCGAACTGTTCCCGTGAATCCTGGGGCATCGGCGCAACCTCCTGCCCACCGAGTCTATACGCGCTCCAACCCTGAATCTCGGTAAGGATGGACTTCCCCTGGAGCGATGCCTCAGGGAACTTCGTCCCCGTTCAGGGTGGGCCCTTCGGCGGGGTCGGCCGGCTCGCCGGCCTCGCCCGAGTCGGTGGCCGGCGTCGCGAGGCCGGCGTCGCCCGGCGCGTAGCGCGCCACCGTGATGAACCCCGTGTGGCCGACCATGCGGTGGTCGG
>DATLUW010000606.1:0-8791 GCA_035577825.1 Actinomycetota bacterium
GCCATCGGACTTGTACGCGACGACGGCGAACCCCGCCGTCGCGGTCGACCGCCCGGCGACCACGACATCGCCGTTGGGCGCGATTGCCGACTCCGAGACCGACGGCCAGGGAACCGACGGACGTCGTGACGATCCCGTCGCCGCTGAACGACGTGTCGAGGTTGCCCGGCGCAGCGAACGCCGGTGGCGCTAGGAGCAGCAGGGAACCACGACGGCCGATGCCACCAGGACACGGGGAACGGGAAGCCGGGCCATGCGCGCGCTCCTTCCGGGTCGTTCCCTGGAGGCGATGTGTGAACGCCGCACCATGGTGCTCGGGGCCCTTGTGCGGGTCAAGCCGAGCTCTTGCGGCCGGCTTTCGCGGGCGTGGGGCGGTTGGCCTAGTCTGCAAACGCATGGGGGTCGCGAGGGAGTACCGGAAGGATCACAGCCAGGCGCTCGGGCGCGACATGGAGCTGCTGCGGTTCGGCGACGCGGGACTTGCCCTGCTCGTGTTCCCCACGTCGCAGGGGCGGTTCTACCAGTGGGAGGACTTCGGGCTGGTGGGCGCGCTCGAGGACAAGATCGGCGACGGCTACCTCCAGCTGTGGTGCGTCGACAGCGTCGACGGGGAGTCCTGGTACGCGAAGGACAAGGCGCCCGCCGACCGCGTTCGACGGCATCTCGACTACGAGCGCTACCTCGTCGACGAGCTGATCCCGTCGATGCCGTGGCCGCCGGTCGCAACCGGGACCTCGTTCGGCGCGTTCCACGCGCTGCTGCTCGCGCTCCGGCAGCCGACGCACGTGCAGGGATTCGTGGCGCTGTCCGGCGCGTACGACACCGAGCACTGGCTCGACGGGTACCACGACGAGCAGACGTACTACACCAACCCGCTGGCGTTCCTGCCGGGGCTCGACGATCCCCGCTACCTGGACCCGCTGCGGTCGTACGAACACAAGGTGATCGCGACCGGCGAGGACGACGCAAACGCCGCCGAGTCGATCCTCGTCGCCGACCTCCTGAACGAGAAGGGCGGCGGCGTCACGCTCGACATCTGGGACGGCTGGGCGCACGACTGGCCCTACTGGAGCGACATGATGAGGCGCTATGTCTGACCACGAGCGGGTAGTTGGTCTGCTGGTCGGCCGGGAGAACACGTTCCCGCAGCCGTTCATCGACACCGTGAACGAACGCGGCGCGTCACGCGGCGTCCGCGCGGAGATGGCGGTCCTCGGCGGCGCACGCGAGGAGGAGGAACCCCGCTACGCGGTGATCGTCGACCGCATCTCGCACGAGGTTCCCTACTTCCGCGCGCACCTCAAGAGCGCCGCGCTGATGGGTACGGTCGTCGTGAACGACCCGTTCTGGTGGGAGGCCGACGAGAAGTTCTTCGAGTGCACGCTCGCCCGCAAGCTGGGCATCGCGGTTCCCCGCACGGTCGTGCTGCCGAACAAGGAGTACATCCCCGACATCGACCCGACCGTGTCGCTCCGCAACCTGCAGTTCCCGCTCGACTGGGAGTCGATCGTCGGGTACACGGGCCTGCCGGCCGTGCTGAAGCCGAACACCGGCGGTGGGTGGAAGGACGTCTCGATCGTCCACTCGATCGAGGACCTGTGGCACGCGTTCGACGCGAGCGGTCAGAAGACGATGATCCTGCAGGAGTTCATCGACTGGGAGGACTACTCCCGGTGCATCTGCATCGGTCGCAAGGACATCCTGCCGATCCGCTACGACCCCCGGCGGGAGTTCTCCGAGCGGTACCGCATCGACGAGCCCCTCCCCGACTGGCTGCACGAGGCGAGCGTGGAGCAGGCGAGGACACTGGTCGACGCGCTCGGATACGACATGGACACGGTGGAGTTCGCGGTCCGCGACGGCGTGCTGTATGCGATCGACTTCCTGAACCCGGCCCCCGACTTCGACAACTTCTCGATCAAGGAGGCCAACTTCGGCTGGGTGCTCGAGAAGATGAGCGACCTGGTGATCTCGTACGCGCTCGGGGAGGCCGAGCCGCCGTGGCGCGGGGAGCAGCGATGGTGGCGGTACGTCGGGGCGCCGGGCGCGTAGGCCGGTCGCGCGCCGCCGCCCCGGACCCCGACCCGGTCGCGGCGTACCACGACCTGCTGTTCGGGGCGTCCGCCGACGAGAGCGCGCAGGCGTTGCGCGAGGGGCAGGAGGCGCGGTCGCTGGTGTTCGGCCATCGGCCACTCTGCATCGCGCTCCGGCCCCAGCTGATGTCGCGGTCGCGCTACGAGGCGGCGTGCGCGGCGGCGCTCGGAGTCGAGCGCGCCCTCTCGAGACTGGAGAAGGCCCTGCTCACCGACGCCGCGCTCCGCGCCGAGCTCGACCTCGAGCCCGAGGAGGAACGCCTGGCGCTCGCCGACCCCGGCTCGAAGCGGTCGTCGCCGTCCATCCGCATCGACGGGTTCTTCACCGACGAGCTGCGGTTCGTCGAGAACAACGCGGAGTCGCCGGCCGGCATGGCCTATTCGGACACATTGACCGAGGTGTTCGAGGAGCTGCCGGTGATGCGGGCGTTCCGCAGGCGGTTCCGGGCGCGCGCGCTGCCGGTCGCGCGCCGCCAGACCCAGTCGATGCTCCGGGCGTTCCACGAGTGGTCCCGCGGCCGGTCGAAGACGCCCGCCATGGCGATCGTGGACTGGACCGGCGTTCCCACGCTCACCGAGTTCGAGATGTTCCGCGACCGGTTCGAACGGGAGGGCATCCGAACGGTCATCTGCGACCCCGCCGACCTGGAATACCGGCGCGGGCGGCTCCGGGCGGCGGGGCGGCACGTGAACCTCGTGTACCGCCGGGTGCTGACGACCGAGCTGCTCGGCCGGGCGGACGTCTCCGGCCCGTTGACGAAGGCGTACCTCGACGGCAACGTCTGCGTGGTGAACAGCTTCCGGGCCAAGCTGCTGCACAAGAAGATGTCGCTCGCGCTGCTCTCGGACGACCGCTACGCGAAGCTGTACACGAAGGAGGACCGAGCGGCGATCCGTCGCCACATCCCGTGGACCCGCAAGGTCCGCGACGGCGCGACCACGCACGGCGGCAAGCGCGTTCCCGACCTGTCGGCGTTCGTCCTGTCGAACCGGGAGCACATGGTGCTGAAGCCGAACGACGAGTACGGCGGCAAGGGCGTCGTCCTCGGGTGGACGGTCGACGACCACGAATGGGAACAATCACTCCACGTGGCGCTGTCGCAGTCCTATGTCGTGCAGGAGGCTGTCGAGGTGCCGAAGGAGCCGTTCCCGGTGGCGGTGGACGGCGTCGAGATGCTCGACCTGTCACTCGATGTCGACCCGTACGTGTTCGATGGGCGGCCGTCGGGGTGCCTGACGCGGCTGTCGTCCTCGGCGCTGCTGAACGTGACGGCCGGCGCGGGGAGCGTCGTTCCGACCTACGTCGTGGAGGGGGCCAAATGAGCACCTTCGATCCGGGCTGGCTGACGATCGGGATCGAGGAGGAGTTCCAGATCGTCGACGCCGAGGGCGAGCTCCGGGCGCACATCGACGAGCTGCTCGAGGCCGCGACCCCGCTGATGGGCGAGACGGTGAAGGCGGAGTTCCTGCAGTCGGCGGTGGAGATCGGCACGAAGATCTGCGCCGACACCGCCGAGGCGCGCGACGAGGTGTACCGGTCCCGCGGCACGCTCGCCGACCTGCTGTCGTCGCACGACCTGCGCATCGCGTCGGCCGGCACGCACCCGTTCTCGCACTGGCAGGACCAGCGGATCACGGCGGGCGAGCGCTACCAGGAGCTCGAGGACGAGATGCAGTCGGTGATCCGCGAGCTGCTGATCTTCGGCCTGCACGTCCACGTCGGCATCCCCGACGATGACCTGCGGGTCGAGATCATGAACGAGGCCCGGTACTTCCTCCCCCATTTCATGGCCTTGTCGACGTCGTCGCCGTTCTGGCTCGGGAAGAACACCGGCCTGAAGTCGTACCGGGGCGTCGTGTGGTCGCGGTTCCCCCGGACGGGCATCCCGCCGGAGTTCTCCTCGTTCGACGAGTTCGAGAACTACTGCCAGCTGCTGCTGAAGACGAACTCGATCGAGGACGGGAAGAAGATCTGGTGGGACCTCCGGCCGCACCACCTGTACCCGACGCTCGAGTTCCGGATCTGCGACGCCGCCACGCGGGTCGACGAGACCATCTGCATCGCCGCGCTGATCCAGGCGGTCGTGGCGAAGCTGATCCGGCTGCGTCGCGGGAACCTCGGGTTCCGCAAGTACATGCCGCAGCTGATCGCCGAGAACAAGTGGCGGGCGATGCGCCACGGCGTGGACGGCAAGCTGATCGACTTCGGCAAGCAGGCCGAGGTGCCGATGCGAGACCTCGCTCTGGAGCTGCTCGAGTTCGTCGACGACATGGTCGACGACCTGGGTTCGCGAAGCGATGTGGAGTACGTCCACACGATCCTCGCCGAGGGAACCTCCGCCGACCGCCAGCTCCGCGTGTTCCGCGACACCGGCGACCTCCGCGCGGTGGTCGACCACGTGGCCTCCGAAACGGTCACCGCCCCCGCCTAGGCGGGCTTCGGCTTCCCCTCGTACACGAACCGTGCCGGCAGGGGGTTCGGAATCTGCTGCTCGGTGCCGTACGTGACGACGATGACCTGTTCGTTGGCAAGCTCGAGTTGCGTGGGATTGCTCCGGTAGGGCTGGCCGTCCAGAAACACCCGGATCATGTTCGCGCCGTCGGAGCAGTAGCCGCCGATGCACGACGGCGTGAACCGCACCCCCCACACGCCGAACACCATCCCCAACGTGAAGGACCGGGGCCGGCCCGCCTCCACGTGGATCGTGCCACGGTCGGCGTGCGTGTGAATCTCGGCCAGGACCCCTCGCTGGAAGTCGATGCCGATGCCCACCGGCACCGGAACTTGTTGCCCCCGCACGGTGATCACGAGGTTCACGTGGAAGTGGACATCGGTCGCCTCCGGGCCGAGGGGCGGCAGGCCGAGCGCCCGGAGGCGCTGCGAAAGGAACTTCGTCTCCGGCGGCCAGGGGGCGGGGCCGGTGTTCAGCCCGATCAGCGGCGTCGGAGTCCCGATCAGGCCGCTCGGACCGATCGAAGGCTGGGTGGCGGGGGCGACGGAGGTCTTGCCGGTCGTCGAGGTCGGTGCGGTCGTCGGTGTGGTGGACGGGGAACCGGTGCACGCGACGGCGAGGAGACCGGCCGCTGTGGCCAGCGAGGCGAGCCGGCGACGACGCGCCGAACCGCGTTCCCGAATCGGCTGCCGCATTAACGCCCCAGCGCGGCTTCCAGCTGCTGGAGCGTCGCGGCGTCCGACGCGAAGAGCGCCACGACGCCCTTGTCGTCGCCCTTGACCGGACCGACCGTCGCGTCGTCGCGGTCGCTCTGCCACTGCTGCATGGCGCCCAGGAACTGCGACGCGTCCGCCGGCGTGTCCCAGGTGGTGTCGAGCACGACGGCCACGTGGGTGCCGTCGGTCCAGGCGCGGTACTGCGCGCCGCCCCAGCCGTCCGCTCCGGTCGCGGACTGCTGGCCGTCCAGCTTCAGCTCGAACAGCTCCTTCAGCCATTCCTCGCCGGTGTCCATCACGTCGAGGTCCTTCCAGCCGGGACCCAGCCCCTGCCCGAGGTCGGGGACGTCGACCTTGATCGGCTTGTCGTTCGGGAACTTGTCGGGGTGCAGGATCTGCTCGGTCGAGGCCGGGATGTCCTTCAGAGCCTGGTTCACCTCGTCGAGGCCTCCGTTCGCCCGGAGGCCGGAGATGAAGTTCGGTCCCTGGAGGTACGGCCAGATCTCGAGCTGTTCGACGAAGCGGGGAACGCCGGCCGGCAGCCCGCCGCCGTCGCCGCCGAGCGCGAGCTTCGCGAGGTCCGAGGCCGAGAAGAACCGTTCGACCACCTGCTGCGAGAAGTACACCGCGCTCCCCTCGACCGCCCCGGTCGCGGCCTCGAGGCGTTCGTCGTCGCAGGCGTTCTCGAGGTCGTTCATCCGGGCGAGGTCGAAGTGCTGGTCGTCGTCCGCGTGCGTCAGCTCGTGCGCGAGCGTGAACCGCTCCACCGGCGACGGGTTGTCCGTCCCGATGAACACCAGCTGCCCCGTCGAGGGGTCGTAGTAGCCGATCACCTGGCCCGACAGGAACTTCCGGTAGGCATCCTGGAGGCTCGTGCCGGGCGGGATCACGCCGATCGTCGACCAGACCCGTGAGCGCCGCCCGAGCATGTCCGCGGGGTACGAGTGGTCGAACGACTGGTTCAGGCCCTGCACGAGCTGCTCGTGCGTGACCGCGTCGACCGCGACCGGATGCTCGAAGTCGAGGCCGCGAACCTGCTCCACCTCGTGCTCGGTCTCGACGATCGTGGGGGGCGGCGCGGCCTCGGTGGCGGCCGGCGATGACTGCGGCACCGGCGGGCGGACGCACAGGCGGGTGCGAACAGCTGCGGCCGACTCCTTGCCCGGGCTCGGCGGGGGCAGGTCGAACTCGCCGGCAGGCTTCGGCGAGATCGGGCCAGACGGGGAAGGATCGGTGGTCGATCCATCCTCCGATGTCGTCGGCCCCGAGGTGATCGTGAGCGGCGGGCCCGACGCGGTGGTGCAGCCCACCAACAGCAGCAGCGCGGCGGTCGCGCCAACGATCGGACGCATCACTCGGCCGATGGAGCCGTCTTCGCGTCGCCGTCTTCGGTCGAGGCGGGGGAACCGCTCTCGACCTCGACCCTGGTGGGTTCGGGCTCCCATTCCTCGGGCTTGTCCGTCGGTTGCTCCGAGTCGGGCGCCGCTTCCTCGTCTCCCGCCGCCCCGGCCGGGAGTTCCGATTCCGCCGGTTCGGATGTCGGCTTCTCGGGCTCGGTCGTCTCCGGCGAGTCGGCATCGGGCTCGGTCGTCGCCTCGCCGTCCGAGCGCGCGTCGTCGGTCGCTGCCGTCGATGCCCGCGGCGTCGATGCCGCGCCCTCCGCCGTGGACGTCCGGAGGCGGCGGCCCGGCACCAGCACGGACGCGAGTGCCACCAGCGTGGCGGCGATCGAGAGCCCGATCGACCACCACACCAGGCGGAGCCGTGAGTGGAGATTCCCCTTGACCTGCAGCCATCCCGCGATCAGCAGCATGCCGAACGCGATCGCATACAGCCAGACACGGCCGCGCGGCGCCCTCGAGGCGCGCGGCGTCGCGGCGGCACCGGCTGGCTGCATCCGGATCCGGTCGCCCAGGCTCACGACAGCCCGTCCTCCAGGTACGCAAGGAGCTTGTCGATCGGGAGGCGTTCCTGCTGCATGGAGTCGCGTTCGCGAACGGTGACCTGCCGGTCCTCGAGCGACTCGAAGTCGACGGTCACGCAGTAGGGAGTCCCGACCTCGTCCTGCCGCCGGTACCGCCGCCCGATCGCGCCGGCGTCGTCGTAGTCCGACATCCAGTGCGGCTTCACCAGATCGAACACCCGCCGCGCCTCGGGCACCAGCCGTTCGTTCCGCGAGAGCGGCAGCACGGCCACCTTCAGCGGGGCGAGGTCGCGATGCAGTCGGAGCACCGTCCGCTTCTCGGTCCCGCCCTTGGCGGTCGGCGCCTCGTCCTCCGTGTACGCGTCGCACAGAAACGCGAGCAACGCCCGGTCGCACCCGGCCGCCGGTTCGATCACGTAGGGCACGTAGCGTTCGCTCTTCTCCTGGTCGAAGTACGAGAGGTCCTCGCCGGACGCGGCCGCGTGCGCCCGGAGGTCGAAGTCGGTTCGGTTCGCGACGCCCTCGAGCTCGCCCCATTCCGTGAACGGGAACGCGTACTCGATGTCGACCGTTCGCTTCGAATAGTGGCTGAGCTCGTCCGCCTCGTGCTCGCGGAGCCGGAGATTCGAAGGCGTGATGCCGAGGTCGGTGTACCAGCTCATGCGCTGTTCGAGCCAGTACTCGTGCCACTGCTCGTCGGTGCCGGGCTCGCAGAAGAACTCCATCTCCATCTGCTCGAACTCGCGCGTCCGGTAGATGAAGTTCCCCGGCGTGATCTCGTTGCGGAACGACTTCCCGATCTGGGCGATCCCGAACGGGATCTTCTTGCGGCTGGTCGCCTGGATCGTCGTGAAGTCGACGAACATGGCCTGCGCGGTCTCAGGGCGGAGGTACGCCACGGCGCCCTCGTCCTCGACCGGGCCCATGTGCGTCTTGAACATCAGGTTGAAGTGGCGCGGATCCATCAGGGTGCCGCCATCGTTCGGGCAGCGCAGCTCGGCGAGGTCCTTGCCGGGCTCCCAGCCGGGCAGGTGGTCGAGGCGGAACCGTTGGTGGCACTGGTTGCACTCGACGAGTGGATCGGAGAAGGACTCGACGTGGCCGCTCGCCTCCCAGACTTTGGGGCTCATGATGATCGAGGCGTCGAGGCCGACGACGTCGTCGCGGAGCTGCACCATCGAGCGCCACCAGGCGTTCTTCACGTTGCGCTTCAGCTCGACGCCCAGTGGGCCGTAGTCCCAGCTGGAACGCAGCCCGCCGTAGATCTCGCTCGACTGGAAGACGATGCCCCGGCGTTTGGCCAGGGACGTGATGGCCTCCATGAGATCGGCCATTGGGGAAGCACTCCTTTCATCCCGGCCGGTGGCTCCGGCCGCTGGCGTGGCCAGCAATGGTACCGGCGCGTCGCCGGAAACGGCTGTCACCCGGTGTCCGTCGCCCGTCCCGTTCACCTTTTTCACGGACGAAACCTACGATCTCCTCGTCTCGGCACGGCCAGCGAGGAGGGAGTCATGGCGGGAAGTGGGTCGGCTTCGCGGAGTGGCGCGCGGATCATCGCCGTCATCGCCGCGGTGATCGTGGTGAGCTCGGTGGGGATCTCGGCCG
>DATLUW010000607.1:0-3917 GCA_035577825.1 Actinomycetota bacterium
GTGTCGGTGGTGGTGCTCTCGACTGCGACGGGCGCCTCGGCGGGTTCGCCGAGGGATTCCGTGGTGGGCGGCGGACAGCATCTCGCGTTCGGGACGGGGCCCGGGGTGGTGGCGGTCGGCATCTCCGCGCACAGCGGACCCTCGGGCGAGGATCCGAAGGGAACGCTCACGTTCACCAACGCGGGAGAGGGAACGCAGTCCCTCCACGCGAACGTGACCTGCCTGATCGTCGTCGGCAACGAGGCGTTCGCCACGGGGGTCTTCACGCACCCGGCCGAGATCGAGGGCCAGACGGTGGTGCTCGACGCCGTGGACAACGGCAACCCGAGCTCGGACGATCCCGACCTCATCCGGTTCTCGTTCGAGGGCGCCATCGTCCCGGTCGCCGGCCAGCCGGACTGCTTCCTCCCCGTGCTGCCCCCGGTCCCCGTCACGAAGGGGAACCTGTCGGTCCACGACGCGTCGGCCTGATCGCGTCGAGTGTGAGGGGTGACGGTGAACGAACGGGGCGCCGGCGAAGCCGGCGCCCCGTTCGGGTGCTGGTGAGCTGTGACCTGGACTAGAAGTCCATGTCCCCGCCGCCCATGCCGCCGCCAGGCATGGCGGGGGCGTTCTTCTCGGGCTTGTCGGCGACGACGGCCTCCGTCGTCAGGAACAGCGCGGCGATCGAGGCCGCGTTCTGCAGCGCCGAGCGCGTCACCTTGGCGGCGTCGACGATGCCGGACTTGAACATGTCGACGTACTCGCCGGTGGCCGCGTTCAGGCCGCGCCCCGCGCCCTCGGAACGAACCTTCTCGATCACGACGCCGCCCTCGAGGCCGGCGTTGGTCGCGATCTGCTTGATGGGCTCCTCGAGCGCCCGGCGGACGATCCCCGCGCCGGTTGCCTCGTCGCCCTCGAGGTCCACCTTGTCGAGCGCCGCCTGCGCGGTCAGCAGGGCAACGCCGCCGCCGGGCACGATGCCCTCCTCGACGGCCGCCTTGGTGGTCTGCACGGCGTCCTCGATGCGGTGCTTCTTCTCCTTGAGCTCGACCTCGGTGGCCGCGCCGACCTTGATGACGGCCACGCCGCCGGAGAGCTTCGCCAGGCGCTCCTGCAGCTTCTCGCGGTCGTAGTCGGAGTCGGTCTTCTCGATCTCGGCCTTGATCTGGTTGATCCGGCCCTTGATCTGCTCGGCGTCGCCGGTTCCCTCGACGACCGTGGTGTCGTCCTTGGTCACGACGATCTTGCGGGCCGAGCCCAGCAGGTCGAGCGTGGTGTTCTCGAGCTTGAGACCGACCTCCTCGGAGATGACCTGGCCGCCCGTCAGGATGGCCATGTCCTGGAGCATCGCCTTGCGTCGGTCGCCGAACCCGGGCGCCTTGATCGCGATGGACTTGAACGTCCCCCGGATCTTGTTCACCACGAGCGTCGCGAGGGCCTCGCCCTCGACGTCCTCGGCGATGAGCGCGATGGCCTTGCCGGACTGCATGACCTTCTCGAGCACCGGCAGGAGGTCCTTCACGGCGCTGATCTTCGAGTTCACGAGCAGGACGTACGGGTCCTCGAGGACCGCCTCCATCCGCTCGGGGTCGGTCACGAAGTAGGGCGAGATGTAGCCCTTGTCGAACCGCATGCCCTCGACGAGGTCGAGCTCCATGCCGAACGTGTTCGACTCCTCGACGGTGATGACGCCGTCCTTGCCGACCTTGTCCATCGCCTCGGCGATCTGCGAGCCGATCTCCGGATCGCCGGCCGAGATCGACGCGACGTGCGCGATCTGGTCGGGCGTCTCGATGTCCTTGGCCTGGTTCTTGATGGCCTCGACCGCGAGGTCGACGGCCGCCTCGATGCCCCGCTTCAGCGACATCGGGTTGGCCCCGGCGGCCACGTTGCGAAGGCCCTCCTTGACCATGGCCTGCGCCAGGACCGTCGCCGTCGTGGTGCCGTCACCGGCCACGTCGTCGGTCTTCTTGGCGACCTCCTTGACGAGCTCGGCGCCGACCTTCTCGATCGGGTCCTCGAGCTCGATCTCCTTGGCGATCGAGACGCCGTCGTTCGTGATCGTGGGGGCGCCCCACTTCTTCTCGAGGACCACGTTGCGGCCCTTGGGCCCGAGCGTGATCTTCACGGCGTTGGCCAGCTGGTCCATGCCGCGCTCGAGCGCCCGCCGGGCGTCCTCGTCGAACGTGATGAGCTTTGCAGCCATCCCGAGTCCTCCTCTGCCTGTGCGTGCCTCTCAGCCTGTGCTGAAGACTGCTAGCACTCGACCTATCCGAGTGCTAACGAAGTGTAGGAGTCGGGCCCCCGGATTGGCAAACGCGCGGGCGACCCGGACGTGCGTCGAGGCCGGCTCGGGGGAACCGGCCTCGACATGGCCGTCGCGCCGCAGCTCCCGGGTCGAGGGGGGTGACCGCGGGATCGGCGCGGACGACTCCTTTACCTCACCGTGACCTTGCCGCACATGCCGCTGCACACCCCGCCCGAGAGGCTCGAGTGGAACGTGCAGCGGTACTTGAACACGCCTTTGCGCTGGAAGACCCGGCTGGTGCTGGTGCCCGTCGAGATGGTCGTGTTCTTCGACCAGTTCGCGGAGTACGACGTCACGGTGTGCGGCCCACAGGACACGGCCTTCCAGGTCACCCGGGCGCCCTTCGCGACGGTGGCGTTCGACGGGGACCACGTGAACGTGCACGTTCCCCGAACGGTCGTGGAGGCCTCCGCCGGCAACGCCTGGCCCACCAGTAGCGCGAGCACCGCAGCCCCGACCGCCACCCTGCGCACCCTCGCCAACGCTCTGGCCACGATCTCCTCCCCGGTCCCGTCCGACCCGTCGTGCACCCCGGTCTACGGCCGAGTCGGGCCGCCGGACTGCCCGGACGCGCCGATTCGAGCGAGAAAGTGTTGCGCTTTCACGAAACCCGGTCGCGCACGAAAACACGTCCGGGATGCTTGCAACCGGCACGTTCCGGGGAACAATCGTGCCTGAGGAGGCCGCCCGCGCGGCCTCGCAACGTATCCGGCCCCTGGGGAAGGAGGGCACGGTGGCGACGTACGAGGCGTACTGCGTGAAGTGCCGCGCGAAGCGCGAGTTCGAAGGTGAAGAGGTCGAGCTGAAGAACGGCCGGAAGGCCGCGCAGGGCATATGCCCCGTCTGCGGTACGAAGGTCATGCGGATCCTCGGCAAGTCCTCCGCCTGAGCACGCAGGCGAGTCCGGCTGCTCGCCCGCGCTCCGGCGACGAGGGAGCGCGGGCGTGGGCGTGAACGCCGCGGCCGGTATCAAGATCGCGCCGTCCATCCTGTCGGCTGACTACGCACGGCTCGCCGACGACGTGGCGCGGGTTCGGCCGTTCGTCGACCTGCTCCACGTCGACGTGATGGACAACCACTACGTCCCGAACCTCACGATCGGCCCGCCGGTCGTGAGGTCCCTTCGGCAGCACACGGACCTGTTCCTGGACTGCCACCTGATGGTCACCGATCCGGGTTCGCTGCTGGAACCGCTGGCGGAGGCCGGCGCGGACGGGGTCACGATCCACGTCGAGCTCGGCGACCCGCGGCCGCTCCTGGCCCGGATGCGCACGCTGGGGTTGCATCCGGCACTCACGATGAACCCGCCGACGCCGTTCTCCGCGGTCGAGCCCTACCTCGAGCTGATCGACCTGCTGCTGGTGATGAGCGTGCACCCGGGATTCGGCGGTCAGAAGTTCATCGAATCCGTTCTGCCGAAGGTCGAACGGGCCCGCGAGCTGATCGACCGGAACGGCTACGAGTGCGACATCCAGATCGACGGCGGCATCGGTGTCGAGACCGCGCCGCTCGCCGCTGGCGCCGGGGCGAACGTCCTGGTGGCGGGCAGCGCGATCTTCCTACAGCCGGACCCGCCGGCGGCCGCGCAGGCGATCCGCGCCGCTGCCGAGTCCGCCTTCGTCTGACA
>DATLUW010000608.1:0-3747 GCA_035577825.1 Actinomycetota bacterium
TCTTCGTGATCACACGTGTCGCCAACCTGCGGGAGGAGCTCTAGTGGCCGCGGCGGCCGAGGCTGCACCGACGACGCAGGCAGAGGCCCGGCCCGCACCGCGGCGCTACAAGCGCCGCCGCGACTGGTGGAAGTGGGGCCTCGCGCTCTACTTCGTCGTCTTCCTGATCTTCATCTACTCCCCGATGATCCTGATGGCGATCCTCTCGTTCCAGGGGTACTACGGCGGTGTCACCTTCCCGTTCAAGGGGCCGGTCGGCCTGAACTGGTGGCGGTCCGTCTTCCAGGACCAGGTCAACGGCGTCTTCACCCACGCGCCGGAGATCCGGGCCGCGGGCGAGCGCTCGCTCTGGCTCAGCCTCGCCGCAGGGGCCGTGGTCGCCTTCATGGCGTTCTCGCTCTCGATGGCGTTCCGGCGCCGCTTCCGCGGCGACGGGCTCGCCTTCTACGTGATCCTGCTCGCCCTGATGGCGCCCGGGTTCCTGCTCGGCCTCGGCACGCAGCTGTTCTGGAAGGCGATGGGCCAGCAGACGTCGATGTGGCTGACGGCGCTCGGCGCGAACACCGTGTGGGGGATCCCGTTCGGCTTCCTCGTCATGGTTGCCGTGTGGAACCGCTACGACGACCACATCGACGAGGCGGCCCGCGACCTCGGAGCCGGCGCGGCCCGGACGTTCAAGGAGGTGACGCTGCCCCTGGTCTGGACGGGCATCTTCGGCGCGTTCCTCTTCGGCTTCACCCTGACCTGGAACGACTTCGACCGGACCGTCCTGCTGGTGCTGGACAACACGCTGCCGCTCCAGATCGTCGGCCTGATCCAGGCGTCGGCGATCCGCCCGGACCTGTACGCGCTCGGCACGGCCACGACCCTCGTCTCCCTCACGGTCATCTTCCTCCTGCTCATCGCGCTCGTGGTCGGCAACCGCCTCCGGGCGACGCCGACGCAACGCGTCGAGGAGGAACTCGGGATCGGCGGCGGGATCGACGCCGAGGCTGCGGCGGCGGAGGTCGCCGCGCTCGAGTAGGCCAATCCGGGCGGGGCCGGCGCCCGAACACAAGGCATGCGGGTCCTCCGGATCGCGCCGATCGTGCTCGCGCTGGGGCTCGCGGCCGCGCAGGCATCGGCGCACGTCACCGCCATGCCGCCGAACGTGAACGTCTCGAATCTCCCCGGGCCGCAGACGAACGCGACGATCACGATCGACCCGAACAACCCGAAGGTCCTGCTCGCCGGGTCGAACAGCGTGTTCGAGGGCACGCAACGGGTCTACTCCTCGCTCGACGGCGGGTCGACCTGGCACTCGTCGATCACGATTCCGCCGGCCGCCGAACTGGCGAGCGCCTGCCCGTCGGATCCGGGTCTGGCGATCGACCTCACTGGCCGTCAGTACTACTCCTACGACGTTGCCACGCCGTGCAACGCGCAGGGCTCGTCGCACATCTACGTGCTCACACGCCCGAACGCGACCGCGGCGTGGTCGGATCCGATCCTGGTCGCACGCCTCGGCCGGGCCCGCTTCGACGACAAGCCGGCGATCGCTGTCGACGCGTCGCCGTCGAGCCCTCACCGGAACCGCGTGTACGTCGCCTGGACGCGGGTCGCCCGGAACACGAGCTCGACGATCGTGATCAGCTCCTCCGACGACGGCGGGCGCCACTGGACGGCCCCGGTGGCCGTGCCCAAGCGGAGCGGGGACGACCTGACGTACGCGTCGGTCGCGACCGGGCGGCAGGGCGACGTGTACGTGGCCTGGACCGACCAGAGCCGCTACGGCGTCCGGGTGGCGCGGTCGGTGGACGGCGGGCGGCATTTCGGGCCCGAGGTCGATGCGGCCGCGTTCTCGATCATCCCGATACCCCACTGCGGGATCGGGATCGTCGTTCCGGCGGAGCCCCGCTCCTGCATCCAGGCCAATCCGACCGTTGCCGTCGACACGACCCGCGGCCGCTACGCGGGGCGCGTCTACGTGGGGTACACGGGCACGAACTACACCGGCGACGAGGGTGCGGCGCTGACCACGTTCGACCGGAAGCTGCACCCACTGGCGGGCTATCCGACGCTGGGAGGGAAGCACCGGCTGATCGCCCCGACGCCGCGGCGCACGCGGCCCGACCAGTTCTGGGCCCAGTACGCGGTCGACCGCTCGTCCGGCGCACTGTGGGCGTGTTTCTACGACACCTCGGGCGACCCGAACGGCAAGAAGGCCTGGTACTCCTGCACGGCCTCACGCGACGGCGGCCGCACGTGGCCCCGCCCGGTGCGGGTGGCGTCTGCCTTCTCCGACGAGACGCAGCCGGGCGCGGCGTATCAGTACGGGTACTACCAGGGGCTCGCGGTCGCGAACGGCGTCGCGCATCCGATCTGGACCGACACGCGGCACCTGGACACGGCCGGCGAGGAGATCTACACGGCGCGGCTGGCCGTGGCGGACGTCCCCGCCCCGGCCAACCGCTAGAGAGGCCGCGTCCGGGGCTGCTAGCCCAGCCGAGGGAAGCGTGCCTTGAAGTCGTCCGCGATCGAGTCCATCGTCGCCCAGCGGACGCCGTCGTGGCCCGAGATGTACTCGATCAGCCGCTCGAGCATCAGGATCACCTGGGGACGACCGGCGACGTCGGGGTGGACGGTCATCCCGAAGACGGCGTAGTCCTCCTCGCGGTAGACGTAGTCGAACTGGTCGCGCCAGATCTCCTCGAGGTGCCGCGGGTTGACGAAGCCGTGGCTGTTCGGGGCGCCCTTGATGAACATCATCGGCGGTAGGTCGTCGAGGTACCAGCTCGCCGGGATCTCGATCAGGTCGGTCTCCTCGCCGCGGACGAGCGGCTTCATCCACTCGTCGGGCTTCTTGGAGTAGTCGATCTTCGTCCACGAGTCTCCGACCCGCACGTAGTACGGGATGAAGTCGCGGTGCATCAGGCTGTGGTCGTACTTGATCCCGTGCTTGAGCAGCAGCTCGTTGGTGACGTTCGAGAACTCCCACCACGGCGCGACGTAGCCCGTCGGGCGCCGGCCCGAGACCTGCTCGATCAGGTCGATGCACTTGACGAGGACGGCCTCCTCCTGCTCGGGCGTCATCGCGATCGGGTTCTCGTGCGAATAGCCGTGCATCCCGACCTCGTGCCCGGCCTCGACGACCATCGCGGTCTCCTCGGGGAACGTCTCGATCGAATGCCCAGGGATGAACCAGGTCGACTTCATGTCGTACTTGGCGAACATCTTCAGCAGCCGCCTCGTGCCGACCTCGCCCGCGAAGATGCCGCGTGAGATGTCGTCGGGCGAGTCCTCGCCTCCGTACGAGCCCAGCCAGCCGGCGACCGCGTCGACGTCGACGCCGATCACGCAGAAGATCTCCTTCGCCATCGCTTTCCTCCCCGTCGTTGTCTGCAATAGCGAACCTAACGCACCGGTGGTAGAACGGAAGCGCGATGTGTGTCCTCTGCGGCGTCCTGCTGAACGAGCACTGGGCCGAGCAGGAGGGAGGCCGCCGCGGCCGGGTTTTCCGCGGGCGCCTGCTCAACCGGATGCTCGACGTCTACGGCCTCCGGCTCGACGACTGGAGCGGGCGCGTCTGGGTGCTGCGCGACCGGAAGGGCCGTGCCGCGGTCGTCGAGAATCTCGGCGCCGTGTGGGTCGAGGCGGAAAAGCTCGCGGGACGCCCGCTCGACCCGCTCGACCCGGACCTCGTCGCCGCACTGTCGTGAAGACCCCGGTCGTCCTGCTCACCGGCTACCTGGGCAGCGGGAAGACCAC
>DATLUW010000609.1:0-4291 GCA_035577825.1 Actinomycetota bacterium
GTCGCCGACGTGCTCCGCGTACTCCGTGAGCATGTCGGTGAACCCGTTCTCGAAAACGGAGTCGATGTCGACCTTTCCCTCCTCGCCTTGCGTGGAGTAGTCGCGGGTGCCTTCGGTGCCGCCGTCGTCAGCGGACGCGCCAGAGTTCCCGGCGTTGGCGTCGGGCTTAGGGCCTGTCATTGCAACCTCCAGTTAGGGTCCTTCGGTGTCCGGGAGCTGCTCGCCGGCATTCGTCGGCGGCGTGGGCTTCCCAGCTGCGCGAGCGGCCGCGCGATCGGCGGCCGCCAGCTTGGTTCCGGCGCCTTTCAGCGTCGCGACCTTCACCTCATGCGCGCGATCGAGCGCGCTTTCGTTCGACTGGTGCAGTCGATCGAGCGCGGCCTCGTTGGATTCGTGCGCCTGGTCGGCCGCCTGGCCCGGGTCCGTCGCGGCGTCGTTCACCGCGGGGACCGGGGTCGGCAACGGTTTTTCCGGCGTCTCGAGCTGCTGCGCGATGGCGGCGACCTCGCGGCCGAGGAGCTTCTGAGCGGTCGACGTGACCATCTTCGTCGCGCCCTGAATGAACTCGTTCCACTCGTTCGGCACCTGGGCGCTCGCGGCGGCTTGCTGCTGCGCCTGTTGCGCCTCCTGCTGCTGTCGGACCGTCTGAATGCCGGCGGCCGTGGCCATCCGGCCGTATTCCTGGTCGACGAGCTGGCGCCACTGAATCGGCTGGCGCTTGTACTCGGGCGAGGCCAGGAACTTCGACAGCGTGGCGTACCGAATCTGCGCGACGGCCGGCTCCTCGTCGTTCGCCCGGGGGTCGAACGGGGTGTAAACCGGCGGTGGCTGCTGGGGCGGTTCGCCGGCGAGCTGCTGCGCCGCTTGCTGCGCCTGTTGGGGCGGCATTCCGCGTTGCTGCATGACGGCCGCGAACTGCTGAATCTTCTGGCCGTAGGCGTTCTGGAGCGCCGGGAACTGCTGGACGTCGGCGAAGTGCTGCATCCAGTCCTTCGGCGGCCCCTCGACCCAGTCGGCAATCTGCCGGTCGATGTTCTCCTGGTGAGGATCCGGCTGGAGTCCGAGGTCGTCCTGCATCGATGCGCGCACGACGTCGGCCGCCTGTTCCGGGCGGACCCACTTGGCCGCCTGGAGCTGGCCCATGTACTGAGCCTTCTCCGCCGGCGACATCATCGTGCCGGAGCCCGGCGCGAGGACCGCGGTCGAGATGGTGAGGAGGTCGGCACCGACGAACCAGCGCGACTTGTACGCCGCTGCCGTGCCGGTCATCCGCATCAGTTGAGGGACCTTGTAGTACGCCTGGTAGAGCTGGAGCGCGATTTTCCAGTAGTGCGTGCACCCGCTCATGGCGCCCTGCCAGTCCTGCGCGAGCTGCACCCGGGCCTGGGAGATGGCGACCTTCTTCGCCTCGCCGGAGTCGGAGTACGAGGAGTCGAGGGCCTGGGCCGTCTGGTTGAGGTTCGCCTCCGTGTCCATGTCGTGCTCGATCCGGTCCAGCGTCCGCTCCACGTAGCCGGGCATGTTGGGCCGTTGCTCGAACACGGGCAGCGAATCTTTCGTCAACACGTTGATCGGCGTGCCGTCCCGCCGAGTCATGTCGTCCTTGGTGACCTCCGAGTCGCCGGCGATGTACGTGTTGATGTGGATGCGCGTCTCGATGTCCTCCAGGATGAGGAGGTAGAGGTGCGCCCGGTACTCGTTGGCCGGCCCGAACTTGGAGATCGGCGCGACGCCGAACGGGTCGCCGCGGTCGGTGTCGATGATCGCCCGGAACTGGGAGACGGGCGGGTCGCGGAGGACCGGCACCTCGTCGCCGTTCTCGTCGGTCACGTCCTCGCGCAGCGTGTCGCGCCGGAGGATGAAGCCGCCGCCGTTGTCGCCGACCGTGTCGCCGTAGTTCGACACCGTGGCGCCCGAAATCGCGACCTCGGCGCCGTCCTGGTAGTCGTCGCTGACCTTGCAGAAGTGGTGATACCAGAACAGGAGCGAGTCGTCCGTCGGGTCGCCGCCGTCGTCCGCAATGTCGCCGCGGGGGTGCATCGCCTCGGGGACCAGCGCCTTCCATCGCTTCGGCCGCCAGCGGAGGAGCTGGCGCAGCTGCGAGTTGTTGAGCTGGTTGAGGACCTCGGGGAACCGCTTCCGCGCGTCGCCGAGCGGCTCCCACATCAACACGGTGAGCGACTGGGCCTGGGCGACCGTCGCCGTCCGCGGGAACGTGCGGAGCTGCGTCGGCAGGAGGACGTTGACCTTCCGCCGCGGCAGCCATTCGCGCTTGGCCTGGCTCGGGCTGTCGACAAACTGGAGGGTCTGCCGCCCCTTCAACTTGTCGGCGAGCTCCGGCGGTGCACCGGCCGGCGGTGGCGCTTCCGTCTCCCCGACGTAGCGGAGGACCGGGTCCGTCGTGCGCTCGAGCATCGGCTGGCCCGTCGCCGGGTCCATCACCGGTTGACCGTCCTGACCGAACACGGGGCCGACCAGCGGGTTGTTCGCGTCCTGGGCGAACGGGTGCGCCTTGATCCGCATGGGCCGCCAGCCGCCGCCCATTGGATCGATCCACTGCATCGTGAACGACGACGCCGAGGTGCGGTTCATCGTCAGGAGCTCGCGGAATAGCTCCTGATCGTTCGTGCCGGCGTTGCCGCCCTCGGACCGCAACAGCTTCGACCCGAGGTCCAGCGCGCCGGCCTCGCGGTCGTCCGTCCCGTCGCCGTCGGCCTGGCATTGCGGGATGGGCGGGTCGACGAGGATCTGCGAGACTTGTTTCTCGCATAGGTCATCGACCTTGTTGGGGATCGGTGCCGCCCGGTCGTGCACACCGCTCGGCACGACGGCCTGGTAGACCGACTGGTCCTCCGACTTCGCGAGCTCGGCGAACGGCACGCCACGGCGGACGCGCTTCCAGTGTTTCCACTGTTCTTCCCGGTTGCGCGCGAGTCGCTTCTGGCCATCGACGCCCTTCTCGATCGCCTTGAACACCTTGGGCGCGGCCCATTCCAGGAGCGGTCCGCCGCCGGGGATGGCCGCGGTGACGTCGGGATAGCGGACGCCGTTCGCGTCGTACTGGGAGGCCGTGTCCGGCGCGTCGTCGGAGTTGTCCGAGTTGCCCTCGGGCGCCGGCCGGTTGTCGATGTCCTCGAACAGGGAGTCGAGGGTGCGGGGCCGGTCGACGTCGTTGCCGAGGTTCTCCATCAACGGCGTCGGCGGCTGCATGAACATCGGAGTCGTCATTCCTCAGCTCCGGCGGTCGCGGTGGCGGAGGCGTTCGCCTCGTCCATCAGCTCGTCCAGCGTCTCCTCGTCGTCGATCGCCGTGCCCTCGTCGTCGTCCGCGTCGTCGACCCGGTCGTTCGGAACGTGGGCGTACCGGCGAATCTCCCGTTCGACCGCGGCAATCGAGCGGCCGGCGGCCACTTGTTCGGCGCCGTGTGAGAGGAGGTACCGCCTCAGCGCCGGGTTGTTGGCGACGCGCGGGTTCTCCTCGATCGCCTGACGGATCCGGCCGGCGACGTTCGGGGGCGGCGTGCCATCGGGCAACGGCCGGCCCTCGGCCGCAATCGTCGGGTCGCCGGCGACAGCGCGGTCCATCCGCTGTTGCCAGTCGGCGACCTGGCCGCCCGTCAGCTTGAAGTGCACCAGCTTTTCCGTGAGGTCCGCGTTCCGTTGCTCGGCGCGGGTGAGCCGCTCGCGGAGGTCGCGGACCGTGTCGTCGTACACGTCCTGCCGCACGTACCGGAATGGCCACCAGTGTTTCACTCGGGCGCCTCGCTGAGTAACTCGTCCGTCTCGGCCGCGGCGATGGGGTCGGCTACTTCGTCGATCATGCCGATGGCGCAACGGAGGTTGCCGTACCACTCGATGAACCCGGCCTCGGTGTCGATGCCGAGGTAGTTCCACACGGCGTCCGCAACCTTGCGTTGCTCGGCGAACGATCGCGCGGAGCTCTGGCCGATGCCGGCGGGGGCAGTCGTGGCGTGCATCAAAACGGCTTGAACCTCGGCCGGTGGGTCGAGATGCTCGGCCGGCCTGGTGCCGTGCGCCGCGTCTCCTCGAACACGTCGACCATGTGCGGGGGTTCGACGAACTCGCGCCGCTTCGCGTCGAATTGCCGGACCCGGTCGGACTCGACGACCTCGTCCTCAGTCGTGTCGGGGAACCTTGCCCCGCGCCACTGGGACATGATGGCGTACCGGCCCGCGGCGATGCAGTCCGCGCCGTCGGCCGTGTCGTCGTCCGGGCTCTCGTCCTGCGCGTCGCCTTCCTTCGGCGCCGTGATGGCCCAGTTCTCGACCTCG